>CANFJD010000076.1 GCA_947447315.1 Fimbriimonadaceae bacterium | reverse complement strand
GTTGGTCGGGGCGTGGCGCAGCTCGGTAGCGCGCTTCCATGGGGTGGAAGAGGTCGCAGGTTCGAATCTTGTCGCCCCGACCATAGGGTTAATTTTCCGCCGAAAACTGGTTCTCAGTTGTTCATTCGTCTCGCAGATATTTATTAACTTTTCTGCGGGAGACCTAGCTTTAGATTTCTGAGCGAAGCTATTGCTGCATAATCTCTGTTGATGGTCCTTTCCGGAGCCCACAAATACGAACCAATGGTTGGTGATCGCAATAGAGCGATTGCACCATTTTTCGTCGTTTGGGGATGCGCCGCGTAAGGCATCTATAACCGTAGACCCGAACGAGAATCTCGTTCGGGTCTTTTTTGTGCCCAGCCGATTCTCGGGGTCTGCAAGGAAATACCTATGCAGGAATTGAAACTAACGACCTTTGGCCCCGTGGAAGACAACGTGCGGGCGCAGATTGAGCGGTGCTCCTCTCAGGCCCTGGCGGCCGTGTTGTGTGCCGATAACCATTTGGGATACTCCATGCCCATTGGGGGAGCAGTGGCCTACCCTAACCACGTAAGCCCCTCGGGGGTTGGCTACGACATTGGCTGCGGAAACAAGGCAGTGCTTACCGACTTGACCGTAGCGGAGGCTTTCCCAGAGGGACTAGTCTCGGTACGTCGCGTAATGAATCGTATCTGCGACCAGATTGGATTCGGTGTGGGACGACCAAATCCGGCACCGATTGACCATCCGGTGTTAGAAGAGATTTCTAAGGCGGAATTCGTGCCGCAGCGGAAGATGATTCAACTCGCATCGGCCCAGTTGGGGACCGTCGGAAGTGGTAACCACTACGTCGATATCTTCGGCGACGAACAGGATCGCGTTTGGGTAGGCGTTCACTTTGGATCCCGTGGCTTCGGGCACCGAACGGCGAGCGGATTTTTATCCCTTGCCCAGGGTGGTCAGTTCGGCGATAAGGTGCACGATGGAGAGATGAATGCGCCTCCGACCCTGTTTGAAACCTCCTCTCAGATCGGGCAGGACTACATCGAAGCGATGCAACTAGCGGGGCGATACGCCTACGCGGGGCGTGACTTGGTCGTGCAAAAGGTTCTGGAGATTTTGGATGCAAAGTCGGTGGATGAGATTCACAATCACCATAACTTTGCATGGAAGGAATCACACTTCGGCACTCAGTCGTGGGTGGTTCGGAAGGGGTGTACCCCGGCGTTTCCGGGCCAACGTGGATTTGTCGGCGGCACGATGGGCGATGTCTCGGTGATCTTGGAAGGGGTGGAGTCGGAGTTGTCGGCGGCGTCCCTTTACAGCACGGTGCATGGCGCCGGGCGAGTGATGTCGCGTCGAGCAGCGGCCGGAAAGTCCGTATTCATTAAGGGCCGAAAGGTATCCAAGGGCGGTGGCCTGGTCGACTGGGCGACGGTGCGGAAGTCTCTTTGGGAATCTGGGATCGTCGTGAAAGGAGGGGGCGCGGATGAAGCACCTGAATGCTACAAGCGTTTACCAGACGTGCTGGCCGCCCATGCCGGCACCATTCGGATCCTCCACACATTGCGCCCGCTTGGCGTAGCGATGGCGAATGCGGATGAATACGATCCGTACAAGGACTGACCTAAGGGGTTATCTCGGGGGTTCTCTCGGCTACCATGCCCGGGAGAACCCGACGACCGTCAGAGAAAAACGCAAATTGAAGCCCCAACCAACGGGGGGAGTCGGCGGGGCTGGGGAGGAGTGTTGCTTTTTGTTCACCGTTTCCGAGGAACAGTTGTATGACTGCCTACACTGGAATATGTTCAGCCTAAAAAATCGCGTCGTATTGGCTTGGGAAACTCAATTCTTGACTGCTATGCAGAGAAACGATGGACACGCCAGGTTTTGACCGCTCGATCATCGGTAATTTTTGGCCAATCGTCGGTAAAGCTGGCTGACCGTTCCGGTCACTGTTGTCGCCATTTCATTGGTTGCTCGTGCCGATGAAATCGTAATCTTTGGACGGATCCTCGGGGTTTCGGCCTAGACCTAGACGTTAAGCCTTGTAGTCGCCGTGGCAAGACGGATTTGCCTAGTCCAACTAGTCCCAGAATCCGTCCATCCTCGTCATCCAACCTACGCCTGCCGGGTACCCTTCGCCAACGATGAAAGTTGCCGTTCTCCCCTTCAATGCCGCAGAAGGGACTAAACCTGCCTACGGTCGTCAGTTTGCTGCTTTTGTTGCAGAACAGCTCCGTGCCCACGCCGCGGCCGAGATCAATAGCGTGAGTTACCTGACGCAGGTTGAGCAAGACGGGCAAATGCGAACGGCCTACGTTAACATTTCGGATGGCTTGTTGCCCTACGACCAGCTAGAGCCGCTATTTGGTCAGGCCGAAGTTGAACTTGTTCAGGACGGATTTCTGGAAGAGACAGACGGACAATTCACCCTGACCGTCCGATACCACGAACAAGGGAACGCCCACGCCATTGCGGAAGAGACAATGACCTTTGCCAGGGCAGAAATCTTCGGAACGATGACGACGTTGATTGCGAAGCTTGCCGAAAAAGCCCAGGTCGATGTACCCGAAGGATTGCAGCCGGGCGTGATGGAGTTTGGAACGGATCATTCCGAAGTCTTTTTGGACTTCTTGGAAGGGTTTGATTCGCTCACGTACATTCAGCAGAGTAACGGTGCGGTGGCGGTTGAGTTTTCGCCCGAAGGTGCCTTTACTGCGCTGACGAAAGCTCTGGAAGCTGATCCCGACTTCGAAGGCAGCTACAACGTTTTGGTGCAGCTGGCTCGACTTTGCACGCAGTTCCAGATTGGAAGCTTTGAACAGACGGAAGCTGCCCTTAAGCAGGCGATTGCCGCCGTACCGGATGACGCCCCCGGCTATTTCGTGTTGGGCGAGTTGTATCAGTTGGTCGGGCAGTTGGATCAGGCTTCGAACCAGTTTGAAAAGGCGATTCAGAAGGAGCCTAACGATCCCGGTTTTTACAATCGACTCGGCATTGTGCAGGCGCAGATGCAGATGTTTGTGAATGCGGAGCGGAACTTTAAGAAGGCGATGGAACTGGAAGGTCCGGACAAGCCGTCGGCTGATTTCCTCGCCGGCGTGTTGCAGCAAACCGGTCGCGAGCATGAAATTCCGCCGATTTGGAAGTCTCTGATCGATCTGGATAACCAGAACGCTTCGGCCCACGCCAAGTACGCAATTTCTCTGATTCAGAACTCCAAGAAGGAGGAGGGCGAGAGAGCGTTCGATACTGCCCTGGAACTTCTGGAAGATAACGCGCTGGTGAAGCGATATTACGCTCCGTATCTCGTTGATGCGGGCGATCTGGACCGAGCGATGGACTTTTACGAGGATGCGCTCGATGCGGCACCAGCCGACATCCCGACGCTCTTGGAATACGCGCAAACGCTGGAAAAGGCCGATCGAGAATTTGAAGTGCCAGCCGTTCTGAAGAACATCTTGGCGGCAAATCCGGATCCGAATACGCGGGCCCAGGTGCAAGCGCGCCTCATCGAGCTGGAGCAGCCAAAGCGAGTTGAAAACGTTGAAGCAGCCCGGGCGAAGATGGAAGAAGGCGACTTTGAAGGAGCCCTTCGAGACCTGAAGCCGTTGAGAAACTGGCTGGGCGATTACTGGAAGCTCTGGGCACTTTACGCTTCGGCGAACAACCAGTTACAGCAGTACGGCGACGCTGAAGAAGCAGTTGCGAGGCTACTGGAGTTGTTCCCCGGTTGCGAGCCGGCGTTCGGCGAGCTCGTTACGGCCCTGGTTGGTCAGGATCGGGCCGACGATGCGTATGGATTCATGCGGCAGGTCATGCAGGCGAATTCTGGATCCGTGGCTGTGGCCATCAACTACGCACGGGCTGCATCCGCCGCCGGTCATAAGGATGAGGCGCGGGAGCTCGTGAAGCAGCTTCGGGAGGCGATTGGTCCGAACGCCGATTTGGAGCCCGTCTTTGCCAGTATCGAAGCCTACTGAATCAGCATCGGGAGTGACGGACAACCCTGTCACTCCCGGTAAAACTCCTTGGTGGATCAAGGCGTTCGTGTGGTTCCACTTGGCGTGCATTTTTTCTTGGACGCTACCTGCTCATCGGGAACTGTACGATACGACTCGTCCCCACTACGGGACCAATGCTTTCCTCGCATTTAATGCCCAACACATCCGGCAGACTCCGATTGTGCGTGGGTATCTCTTCGGGTCTGGCTTCTGGCAGTACTGGGATATGTTTGCCCCCAATCCGTCTGATACCGATACTTACGGTGATGCCGTTGTAAAGTTTAGAGACGGCACTGAAGCGACCTATTGGTATCCGCGCGTGCACGACGTAGCGATACCTGGCAAGCTACCCATCGAGCGGTATCGCAAATTCTATGAACGTGCCGGAAGCGAAGCAACGGCTTACTTGTGGCTCCCTTTCGCCCAGCGAGTTGCCAACCAAATGTTTACGAAGGAGCAGAATCCGCCCATCCTCGTGACTCTCCGATCTCACAGCATGAAGATCGCCCGACCCGGAGCTCCACAACCCACGGAATATACAGAGAACATCTATTTCCGGTACGTAGTGGATCCAAAAGCACTTCGGATGGGAGAGTGACCGCGACGTTCAAAACGATTGATCGCTGGATGTTTGGATGGGGCTCGCCGACGTCGCTAGGAATTCTTAGGATTGCGGTCGGATTTTTGGCGATTTTCAACCAGACGTTTCTCGCGTGGCAATATCGAGATTGGTACTCCGACGCCGGATTTACCCCGCGGTGGGTAGCGACCCGGTGGTTAGGGGAACTGCCGGCATTTGCCCTCGACAGTTCCGGGCGTAATTCACTTTCGATACCGAGGGTGAATCTCCTTGCGACTATTTCGGATAGCCGGGTAATGCTGGCGGTGCTGGTCATTACGGTCATCCTCAGCATCTTTTTGATGATTGGCCTTTGGACAAAGTCGGTAGCGATTGCTTTAGCGCTGTTGGTTATGAGTCTCCAGCACCAATCTCCAGCCATCCTCCACGGCGGGGACACCGTGATTCGTCTCCTGATCATGTACTTAGCCCTCTCACCGTGCGGGTTAGCCTGTTCGGTGGATCGCCTGATCGGCCTTTGGAAAGGCAGGATTGCGCCGGGACCAGTCGTAGCTCCGCTCTGGACCCAACGCGTGATCCAAGTAAATCTGGCGATTCTCTACCTAATGGCGGTGTGGACCAAGTGGATTGGATTTACGTGGCAAAACGGTTATGCGACTTGGTATCCAAACCGACTCGCGGAATTTGAACGGTTCTGGATTCCAGAATTCATGCGCCAATATCCGATGGTGCCAATCACCACCTACGGCACTCTTCTGGTGGAGTTCGCGATGGTAAGTCTAGTGTTTTATAGGCCCTACCGAAAGTGGGTCCTGGCGCTGGGCGTCGGTATGCACTTGTTCATCGAGTACAGCATGAATATCCCGTTGTTTTCATGGCTGATGATTATCCAGTACATCTGTTTCTATGACGGGGAAGAAGTGACTGGATGGTCTAAACGGGTGGGAGAGCGCCTCCGTCGGTACCGAGTTAAATTCTCGCTCCCGGACAAGTCGCAAGGACAATTGGCAGCGTTAGAAGCCACTGATCCATTCGACTTGGTGGAAATCGACTCCCAAGAAGAGAAGTCGGCTTCCTTGGCAGCTGCCATGATTCGATCACCAGGAGCCTGGTGGATTTGCTGGATTCCCGGGTTCGCTCGACGTATTTTGAAGTGATATGCGAAAGTGGCGATTTGGGAAACCAACCGGGCCGGGTTTTGGAATAGCTTCGACTTACTACCTGACGGTACTGTCGCCGGAGCCGTTTTGGCCCGCCCCGGTCAGCTTGGCTAATCCAGACGGAGCGTCTGGAGCTGTGGTGGGCTTTGCGGTGCCCGTTAAGACCGGGCATTTGGCGACGGACGGTGATCGCAAGGTGCTGGGCCAACCGATGCAACGAGGGATCTACGCAGTGGCGTCGAAGGACCGGAAAACCGTTCTGCGAATGATGCTGATGAGCAAAGAGGAGGCCGGATTTGAGCCGGAAGTTTTTGTTCGGAATGCGGAAGCGATGAATTACCCTCCAGACATGGTCGTTAGTATCCGGGCGACTTGGTCAATTGCTCAGTTCACATTTGAATCTCACGACCCGGATGTTTATCCATCTCTTGATTTTCTATTGGCCGCGTGCGAGAGGCTGGCGAGTGTAGTTGGCGGGGTGGTGGCAGATCCCATTTCCCGTCGATATCGACGCCCCGGTAGCTTGTTCGTTGCTCCTCGAGCCGATGACCGTGTGGACGCCCGAGAACACGTCGCGGTTTATTCATCGATTGATGGGACGGGGATCAGCTATTTCACTTTAGGACTCCAAAAGTTTGGCATGCCCGAGTTCGAGCTGAGTGAGTTGGGATTTGAAGATAATCTCCGGGCAACCTCGGTCTTGGTCGCCATGGCGCAAACGGTTTTGGTTGCAGGGCCGACAAGGGAGGGGCAGGCGTTCGCTGGTTTCACGCTTCAGTCAGGTGGTTTTGATCGCAGTCGGTGGGACGGAATTCCAGTCTTGGAGATGCGACCGCCGGCGACAAAAACGGTGGCGGAAGCTCTCGGCGAGTGGCCGTTCTAGGCCGGTCGCCACCGCGTAGAAGCATCTTTTTCGGAAACCAATACGCCAATCGCGCACAATTTGTGGCACAGAAGCTTCAGGACAGGGCGTTTGACGGGTACATTCTCCTCGTCGTATGACTTGGCTGGAAGCAAATCCTGTCTTGGCCGCAATTATCCGCGTGGCACTCTGGGTGTTTCCGGTTTTGCTGGCCGTTCCGCCCATGATTTGGTATGAGCGCCGGCTTTTGAGCTGGATGCAGGACCGGATCGGGCCTAACCGTACCGGAAATATCACGTTTTCTCGTAGCAGTCGGTGGGTGCCCGGTTTCCTTAAGGGCAAAAAATTTGGCCTCAAGGGAGTGGTGCAACCCCTTGCGGATGGTCTGAAGCTGATCATCAAGGAAGACATCACGCCAGGGTCGGTCGATCGATTCATTTATTTGGTTGCCCCCGCCTTGGCACTCTTTCCATCGTTTGCCCTCGGCGCGACAATCCCGTGGGGGCCGTTCAAGGGTTTAACCCCGGTTGCCGACGTGAACATTGGCGTTTTGTGGATCCTGGCAATTTCTTCGCTGGGCGTCTACGGCGTCGTACTTAGCGGATACGCTTCCAACAACAAGTATTCGTTGCTGGGTGGACTTCGTTCTAGCGCGCAGCTCATTAGCTACGAACTCGGGATGAGCATGGCGTTGGCGGCGATCTGTCTTGCGACGGGATCACTGAAGCCGACGGACATCGTCGAAGCCCAGACGGGGCCGCTCTGGGGTGTCGTTCCTGGTTTGGCGAATTGGAACCTCTTCACGCCGTACGGCTTTGTCGCCGGGATCATCTTCTTCGTATGCATGGTCGCGGAAACCAACCGGGCTCCCTTTGACCTTCCGGAAGCAGAAAATGAACTGGTAGCGGGTTATCACACCGAATATTCGTCGATGCGATTCGCGGTCTTTTTCATGGGTGAATACGCGGCGATGTTTGTATACAGCCTGATTTTCTCCACCGTGTTCCTCGGTGGCTACCACGCCCTCCCAATAGACTGGCAGTCTCTAGGCGAAATCGCTCCCGGCCTCAGTTGGGTTACGCATGCCATGCAGAATGTCGATTTCTGGCTGTCGCCGGTCTGGCTCGTAGGAAAGGCGTTCGCATTGGTCACTGTCTATGTATGGCTACGTGCCACGCTACCCCGGCTTCGATACGATCAATTGATGTCGCTGGGCTGGAAGTCGCTACTGCCTTTGGCAACCATTAACACGATGGTGGTTGCGCTATGGATGGTGGTGTCTAGGGTCTACAGTCCGATCGCCGGCGTAGTGGCTGGACTGTTCGGGTTTGGCATTCTCTATCTCCTGTACCGAGCTCTCAACAATCTGGGAATTGATCGGAGTAAGTTCCTCACTTCTCGAGAGATCGATCTGGTGGATGTGCCTCGGAGTGTGGCCTAATGCAAATCACACCTGAATTGATGCTATTTGGTGGTATTGCCAGCGTGGCCGCGGCCGCGGCAGTTGGTGTGGTTGCCTTCAACAACGCCGTCCGTTCGGCACTCTGCCTCGTACTGAATTTCTTCATTCTCGCGTTTATCTACTTCACGCTGAATGCCGAGATGCTTGGAATTATGCAGATCGTGGTCTACACGGGCGCGATCATGGTGTTATTCCTGTTCGTGATCATGCTGCTCAATCTGGGAGCGCCGCAGATGTTGCGAGACCGAGATGATCCCAAAACCTTTGCCGGAATCGCACTTGGTGTGGTGTTGTTTGCCCTACTCGGTTCACAACTTCTGCCGGCCTTTCTGGCTGTGACTCAGCCTGGCGCGCCGAAGGATTTTGGAGCGCCGCAGAACTTAGGACGAGTTCTTTTCACCAACTACGTGATTCCGTTCGAAGCGGTCAGCGTGCTGTTACTCGTGGGCGTGGTGGGGTCCATTCTGCTCGCCAAGCGGAAAATTTAACGGATGTCTATAGGAGTATTTTTGCGATGAACGGAGTGCCTCTGGCCGCCTACTTGGCATTGGGTCTTTTCATGTTCACGACTGGAGTGGTGGGCGTAATCATCCGTCGCAACCCCATTGTCATTTTCATGTGCGTGGAATTGATGTTGAATGCCGTGAATTTGACGTTCCTGTCATTTGCTCGGTATCAGTTCGCGGCGCCGGTTGGGCTCAGCGAAGCAAATGGAGACATTCGTGGTCAAGCCGTGATGGGTGGGCAAGCGATGGTGGTGTTCGTAATGGCCGTGGCGGCGGCTGAGGTTGCGGTTGGTCTCGGCATTATCATGGCGATCTTCCGTCTGCGAAAAGAAATCGACATCGACGACATGAATCTTTTGAGGGGCTAACGATGGTAAACGGTGACTTAATTTGGGGCGTTCTCGGTCTGCCGATACTCGGGGCCATCCTGCTCGGACTGTTCGGCCCGACCCTACAGAAGACGATCGGTAAGAAGGGCGTAGGAGCTATCTCCACCGCCGTGATTGCGGTTTCTTTTGCACTTGGGTTTCTGGTGAATCAGCAGCTCGTCTCCGCTTCTACGAAAGCGTTTGTGGTGACAGGGCCGGATTGGATCAAGATTCTGGGGCTGCGGATTCCATTCGAATGGGTTATTGATCCCCTTTCGATGACGATGGTTCTCATCGTTACTGGGATCGGTGCCCTTATTCATCTTTACAGCACGGGGTACATGGCAGAAGAGCGGGAGTACAGCCGTTTCTTCGCTTACTTGAACCTGTTTATCGCCGCAATGCTGGTGTTGGTGCTTGCCAACAACCTGCCCCTTCTTTTTATCGGTTGGGAGGGCGTTGGCCTGTGCTCTTACCTGCTCATCGGCTTTTGGTACACGGACAAAACCAACGTTAAGGCGGCAAACAAGGCATTTATTGCGAACCGGGTGGGCGACTGGTCTTTGATGCTCGGCATGTTCCTGATTGCGGCATTGATGGTCCAGAACGCGGCTCGCTTCCCGGATACGCGGATCTTCAGCTTCGACGTGATCATTCCCGCCATGGCCGACATCTTGAAGGGGAATCCCGGCATGGCCACGGCTATCGCTCTCCTGCTTTTTGGCGGGGCGGCCGGTAAGTCGGCCCAGTTCCCGCTCTACGTCTGGCTGCCGGACGCGATGGCGGGACCCACGCCGGTTTCGGCACTCATCCACGCTGCCACGATGGTTACATCAGGCGTCGTGTTACTGAACCGGATGAACATCGTTTTCCAACTTTCGCCGGTCGCCAGCGCGATTGTCTGCGTGATTGGAGCCGTTACCGCCTTGTTTGCCGCATTGATCGCTTTCGGGCAGACGGACATCAAAAAGGTGCTCGCCTACTCGACCGTTTCGCAACTCGGATTCATGTTCATCGGATGCGGTGCGGGCGGCTATTGGAGCGGTATGTTCCACGTAACCACCCACGCATTTTTCAAGGCGCTCTTGTTCCTCGGTGCCGGGGCAGTCATCCACTCCATGGCTCACGACCAAGACATGCGTAACTACGGAAAGCTGGCTCGGT
>CANFJD010000075.1 GCA_947447315.1 Fimbriimonadaceae bacterium | reverse complement strand
TGGCGCGTTGAGTTTGTTGTTCATCTCGTTCGTACCCTTTTTGGCCGACGAGATACAGCCGGGCGACCGGGCAACGGTAGATGCGGGCGAAAAAGCACGCGTCGAAACAGTGCTTCGGTTGCGCGAAATTTACGGATTGAATCGCCCTTGGCCGGTCCGTTATGCCGAGTACGTCGGAAAAACGGTTCAGGGCGATTTTGGTACCAGCTATTACGGCGTGAAAGAGCCGGTTAACAAGATCATCGCCCGCAACTTCCCGGTGACGGTGATTGTGGCGACAAGTGCCATTACCCTGGCCAGTATTTTGGGGATATTTCTGGGGACGTTGGCGAGTATTTGGGCTAACCGAGCGGGTGATCGAACCATCTTGGTCGGATCCACCCTATTCGTTACGCTGCCCAATTTTGTTCTCGCGCCAATATTGGTGTTCATATTCTGCCTTCAGATGGACTACCTGCCCCAGACGTGGTCGGTTGATCGTCCTCAGGGCGATTTTTGGTTCTTTATCCTGCCGGTTGCCGTACTTGCGGCGCGCCCCACTGCCCTGCTGACGCGACTGACCCGCGCCAAGATGGTGGAAACCATGCAGCAAGAGTTCATCCGGGCCTGCGTGGCGAAAGGAGTACCCAAGTTTCGGTTGGTGGTACGCCACGGTCTACGGAACGCCATATTGCCGGTTATCACGGCAATCGGCACATCATTCGGTGCGCTTCTGACGGGCTCTTTTGTCGTGGAGACAGTCTTTAATCTGCCTGGGATCGGCTTCTTGACCATCGATGCCATCCGCAAGGGTGATATGCCCGTCATCCAGGCTTGCGTTCTGCTCACGGGAGCAATGTTTATTCTCCTGAACTTGATCGTCGACCTGATCTTGCCGTTGCTGGATCCACGCATTCGGGAGAGTCAGGTTTGAAACGAAAGCGCGATTGGTTTCTGATTTTTGGCGTCGTTTACCTGGTGTTGCTTGCCGGGTTTGCAACGTTTGGACCAGCGATCCGCAAAGCCCAATTGACCACCACCGCGAAGCAGCTTGACCCGACGCTTCGCGAATACGACCCAGTGATGGACCGGGTTTCGGCGAAAATCCACGCTCCTCCCGGGGGCGAGGCAATCCTCGGCACGGACGAGCTACAACGAGACATTCTTACTCGGCTGGCAGCGGGCGCTCGCATCAGTCTTTTTGTCGGCTTTACGGTTCAAATAATTGCCGTAGTGGTGGGTGTCACGATTGGAATGTTGGGAGTATTTGCTCCCCGATGGTTAAGGGGACCCATCCTGCGGTTTACCGACGGGATGTTTGCGTTTCCGGACATCTTGTTAGCGGTACTCATCATCAGCGCAATCGGTTTTGGGGTGCTACCGGTAATTGCGGCATTGGCCATTACCGCATGGCCCTCGATTACCCGTTTGACGGTTACTCAGGTGGCGACACTTAAGGATCGTGAGTATGTGGTGGCAGCGAAAGCAGCGGGCGCCCCGACGATCTACTTGATCTTTAAGCACATTTTGCCGCAGATGACGTCGGTGCTGATGGCTTACTCGATGATCGAGCTGGCGGGCACGATTCTGGCGGAATCCACACTTAGCTTTCTAGGTATCGGAGTTCAACCGCCCGAAGCGACCTGGGGCAACATGATCTTCAATGCTCGACTGAATATGAACAGCTACCCGATCGAGTTGCTGTGGCCGTGCCTTCTCCTGAGCCTCACCATTTTTGCCCTCAACTTTGTCGGCGATGGCATCATTGCCCGCTCCGACGCCAAGTCTCGTTAATCCATCGGTTCGGGCTGGGTAGAAATCCAGTCCTACCGAATATAATCCAAATGCGCCTCGCTGAGGGCGAGCGCAAACCCAGAATGTTCGCGCTGAATTTCTATACCGACCTGTACGGGGACGTTCTCCGCAACAACCGTAAGACCGTCACCATCCGCCTCGGTGATAAATCAGACAAGTACCAGTCCGGGATGATCGTTTGGGTCACTATTGGCCCCCGCTTCGGTCGTCGCCAGAAGCTCTACAGTGCGATTCTGGACCGGGTGGAGGTGAAAAAGGTCTCCGAACTGAGTCCACGCGAAATTGAGCGGGAGAACCCGGAATTTCGATCGCAGGATGATGTTCTCTCGGTCCTTGGTCGCATCTACGACGAGCTCGTGACGCCCGAGCATCGCGTTACCGTGATCCACTTTAGTCGCATCGACGAATAGTCGGCCAGCCCTAAGGATTTACGGCTCGTTTGACGTAAAGTAAAAGGGTATCGCGGTCGCGGCTCACTTGACATACCAGCAGTTTCTAGCGGAAGAGGTGGAAGGAGACCCGAAGCGAGAGTATCGCTCCGGAGAGGTTTTCGCGATGGCTGGAGCAGAAACGCGCCACACAGCTATTACCCCGAGACTCGGACTGCAAATTCAGATTCAGCTTGATTCGCATGGAACGAACCGATGCCAGTATCGTGACTCGGATACCAAACTGTACGTGTCCGCGACCGATGCGATCTGCTATCCGGACGGCATGGTCGCCTGCCATCCCAACTACATAGCGAACGGGGTCATCGACAATCCGTTTATCATTTTTGAGGTTGTTTCTGAGTCCAGTGTTATTCGGGATTGGGACTTGAAACTGGCGGATTACCAATCACTGCCGTCACTACGCGAATACGTTTTGATTGACTCGCGAAAAGAAGAGATTGCGGTGTTCTCAAGACCGGCACTGGCGCTTGAGTGGACCTTTTCTCGAGTCACTTCCGGGTCCCTACTCCTTCGAGAATCGGGACTCACGCTGGAACTGGATTCTATCTACCGGGATTGGCGGTCGGCTCCCATCGACTAAACTCTTCTATGGCCTTTGGAGTTGAAGGAACGCGGGTTCGCTTAGTCCCGTTGGATGCTGATCGGCACTTGGAGAACTGTTACCGGTGGGTAAATGATCCCGGGGTAACGGATCAGCTCGCCATTGGGCACTTCCCCATCACGCGCGTGCAGGAGGCGGATTTCTTCGAAAAACTCCAACGACCGGGGGATTCCGATATCGTATGGGCGATCGAAACGCTCGATGGTCGGCATATCGGTATGTCGGGTTTGCACCAGATTTCGCTTTTGCACGGAACAGCGAAGTCCGGTAGTTTCCTCGGCGAGCCCGGGGAACGGGGGCAGGGGTTTGGAACGGAGTCAGCCACCCTTCGTAGCCGGTATGCATTTATGACCCTAGGGCTACGCGTACTGTACTCCGAATACTTTGAGGGCAACATCGCCAGCCAACGAATGCAGGAGAAGTGCGGATACCAAACCTGGGGCGTGAAACCCGCGGCCGAGTGGAAAAACGGCCAGTTTCGAAACCTCGTTCAAACCTATCTCCCGCGGGATAGATGGCTTGAACTTAACCCGTTGGGTTAAGTTCAAGCCATCTATTTAAGTTGCGATTAGTCGTTGTTTTTGCTGGCCGGACGAGTTCGGAGCGAAGCCCATTCGCGCAGTTCCGCGATGTCCTCACTCATCATTACGCTCAGTGGCACGACGTTTTTGGCTTCGGCAATCAGATCTTTTTGGGCGAGTTCACGACTTTCGGCGAACGCCAAATAGAGTCCGCCCACTACGACTTGTTCAATTTCTGCCCCGCTAAAGCCATCGGTGGCTTCCGCTAGCGCCTTAAGCTTAAACTTCTTCGTGTCCCGCTTACGTTTGGTGAGGTGGATACGGAAGATCTCTTCGCGTTCCGCTAATCCCGGTAGATCCACGAAAAAGATCTCGTCAAAGCGACCCTTTCGCAGCATTTCTGGCGGTAGCTGAGATACGTCGTTGGCGGTGGCGACTAGGAAAACCGGTGCCGTTTTCTCGCTCATCCATGTGAGAAATGTGGCGAAGGTGCGGCTGGTGGTACCGCTGTCGCCGCTTCCCTTCAGTCCGCCAAAACCCTTTTCGAGTTCATCCATCCAGAGGATGCACGGCGCGATGGACTCCGCCGTGGCGATCGCGCTGCGCATATTCTTCTCGGTCAGGCCGACCAGGGATCCATCGAAAATCCGGCCAACATCCAACCGCAAGAGCGGCAAATTCCATTGCGCCGCCACGGCCTTTGCCGTGAGCGACTTTCCGCACCCCTGTACCCCGAGGAGCAAAATGCCTTTCGGTGAAGGGATTCCGAACTCTTTGGCCCGATCGGTAAAGCTCTCGGTCCGTTTTTCCAACCACTCCTTGAGCAGTTCCATCCCACCCACGTCCCGCAGCTCTGCGTCCGGTTCGTAATATTCAAGCAGCCCCGATTTACGGATGATCTGGCGCTTCTCGCGCACAACCGCATCGGGCTTGAGGGTACGGAACTCCACCAGTGAGCGGGCGAAGGTGGATTCAATTTCGTCGAGCGTAAGTCCCTGGGCGGCTTTCACAAGCTTTTCCCGCTCTAGCGGCGTCATCTGGACATCCACTTTGGGATCGCTCTTCACCGACGCAATCACCGAATCGACAAACTCACCGATATCTTCCGCATCGGGCAGCGGAAAGTCCAGCACACAGATGTCCTTTTCCAGATCGCTGGGAAGCGTTAAAACCGGTCCGGTGAGGATGAGCGTCTGCGTCTTGCTCCGAATGCGAATGGCGAGATCACGCAACAGGCGGATCACCCGAAAATCCTTCATGTAGGGGTGAAAGTCGCGAAGCAAAAAGATGGTGCCTTCGGGGGCATCGTATATCTGCGCTAGGATCTCGAGTTCGGGAGAAAGCGTGGTTGGCTTCGCGATACCGGCGCGGCTGATGGGCGGCTTCGCTCCCTGGGTGATGGTCCACGTGTGCAAGGTGCGATTGAGCGACTTCGCCACGGTTTGTATGGCTTGTTCCACCCGTCGCTCTTCCCAAGAAACCAGATACAGAATGGGATACTTGGCTCTCACCAAAATTTCAATTTCTCGCGCGATATCCACCGCCACGAAAGTTACCCGTAAGAATCTGGCCACCGGGACGTGTTGCCGATCGGGTTGCGGAGAGTAGGCTCTCACGTGATGAATCCACGCCTGCTCCCCGAAGCCACCTCCGCCATGCGCGCGGGAGATCTCGGGCGCGCATACGATCTTTTTGTCCAAGTGGGCGGTACCGAAGGGTACGCGAACGCAGGAATTTGTGCCGCGCAAATGGGACGATTTGCGGAGGCGGCAAATGCATTTGAACTCGCATCAAAATCGGATCCGCAGGATCCTCAATTGCGGCGTTACTTCGGACTATCTTGTCAAGATGCGGGACGAAATGAAGATGCTTATCGGATTCTCGGCGAGTTTTCTGACCCAGATTCATTATTGGCCCGCGGGAAAGCAAGTCTCATCACCGCGCGGCTAAAGGACGCCGAAACCTGCTTCCGAAAGTGCTTGCAAGCTCGCCCGCAATGGCCAGCGGCGTGGGTAAACCTCGGACTCACGCATCTGCAATCTGGCTCGAGTGAAGCCGAATCAGCTTTTGATCGTGCGCTTCGCATTGATGCGAACTATCTGCCGGCGATTGAAAACCTCGCCCACGTATGGCAATCATCGGGCCGCGCGGCCGATTCTATTCGCTTATACGATCGAGCCATTCGACTGGCCCCGGGGGATGCCACTCTTTGGTTAGCAAAGGGGCAGGCAGAACAACTTTCACAGCAGTTTGATGCGGCCTTGGTCAGCTACCAAAAAGTGGTCGAATTAGCTCCCGACCAGCCGGCCGGCCCGCTCAACCAGGCCCAGGTTCTGGGTGAACGTGGAGATTATGCAGAAGCCCTCAAATCTCTCCACCTGGTGAAACAGAACACGCCCACAGAGAATCTCGCCGCTTGGCGGCGCGCGCTTCTGATGCCTGCCATTCCCAACTCTAACGAACAGATTGATGAGGCCCGAGCAAAGCTGACATCGTTCCTGAAGGCGGGCCCACCACCACTAGCGGAAGTGGTTTCCGGTATCGCCGCCCCTGGTTTTCAATTGGCCTACCAGGGCCGAAACAATCGAGACCTCTCCCGGCAAATTGCAGAGGGGCTGAGAAACGCATTTCCAAATTTGAGCTACCGATCAGAATCGGTAGACATTCTCCGTACCGGCAAACGACGCATCATCTTTGCCTCTGCCCATTTTCGTGACCATACAGTCGGACTCATTACGTTGGGACTCATCCGGGAGTTTTCCCGGATGGCCGCCACCGTTATCGTGGTTCGTCCGCGAACCGGTCGACCGCTTAGCAGTGACGACCCGATTGCTCGGCAGATCCGGACGGCAGCGGACGAATTCTACGAGGTTTCGGCCGATCCGCTGGTTGCCCGCGAAGAGATCGCGACGATTGCCCCTGATGTTGTCTACTATCCAGACATTGGCATGGAGCCTTGGTCTTACTATCTAGGATTCTCCCGGATCGCGACGCGTCAGTATGTCGGCTGGGGACATGCCGATACCACGGGGCTTCCCGAAATCGATGGATTTCTCACCACCGCCGACTTTCATCCGGCGGACGCTGATCGCTACTATTCGGAGCCGCTACTTCGTCTACCGCGCATCCCGACCTTTATGCCTCCACCGCCGCCCCTAAAGCGACCCAAACCGAATTGGCAAGCTCCACGAATGTATCTGCTGCCGCAGAGTCTGTTCAAGCTACATCCCGATTTGGATGCCGCACTGGCGGGCATTTTACGGCGTGATCCAACGGGCGTGATCGGCCTACCGCAAGGGTTGCATCCCCGCTGGCAATCCCTGCTCGAGGAACGGTTTGCCCGAACGATGCCCGACGTCGCCGGTCGTATCCAGTTTCTGCCGAGAGTGAAGCCCGACGACTTCGCGCCGATGCTGGCAGCAGCCGACGCCGTCATCGATCCGATTCACTTTACGGGGGGCTACACCAGTTACCAGGCGTTAGGAAGCGGGGTGCCGGTGGTGACTTGGAATGGCGACCACTTACCGGGGAGAATGACGGCGGCCATGTACCAGCAGTCGGGCATCAACGGCCTCACCGCATCTTCAGCCGATGAATTCGCCTCAATTGCCGTGAGGCTGGCGACGGACGTTGACTTCAAGGCGGCAACGATTGAGATTGTACAGAAGGCTGCTACCGTTCTCTTCAACGATCAAGCGGCCGTGGAAGGGGTTGCGGATTTTTTTACAGCGCCGTAGTATGCTCGCAAAATGCCAAAGACGCCGTCTCGCCGCCTGATCGCCGCCCAAATGTACACCCTCCGGGAGGTGTGTAAGACGGCAGAAGGATTTCGATCAGCCCTCGAGATTCTGCACGGCATCGGCTACGACGGGGTACAGCTCAGCGCAATTGGCTGCATGGATGGCGAAAATCCGGAGGTCACCGCTGGACAAGCGAAAGAATGGCTGGACGAAAATGGTCTGGTGTGTTGTGCAACTCACCGCCCATGGGATCGCCTCATAAATAAAACCGACGAAGAGATCGAGTTCCACCGAATTCTTGGTTGCGACTATGTCGCGATCGGCGGCTATTGGGGTCACGGTCAGACGCTCGCGGCTTACCAAAAATTCTTGGGTGAGGCGGAACCCGTCGTCCCTGCCCTCAACGCTGCCGGACTCACCTTTGCTTATCACAATCACTCCCACGAGTTCATCAAGATTCCCGAGACGGGTCAGTGGCTGATCGACTACGTCCTGGAACAAAACCCGGCCATTGAATTTGAGATGGATACCTACTGGGTGGCAAACGCGGGCGTAGACGTGATTCAAATGATTGACCGACTGCCGGGACGCCTCACCTGTGTCCACATCAAGGATCGGGAGATGGTGGCGGAAGTTGGCGGCGTCATGGCTCCGGTCGGCGAAGGCAACCTCAACTGGGATGGCATTCTGCCCGCTCTGGATCGAGCCGGGACCAAGTGGTTCATCGTGGAGCAAGACGAATGCCGTCGAGACCCATTCGATTGTCTCGCCAGTAGCTTCGAATACTTGTCCCAACTCAACCGCTAGGGATTAGGGCGCTTCCCGCTGGGCCTGGATAAAGCGATATCCCGCTTCGGCGGGCTCTACCACCCGGTCGTACAGCCGAAGGTCCACGATCGCCCCGTTCATCGGCTGGTTGTGCGGCCCCTTATCATTTTGCACGTTGCCGATTCCCAGCCCGGGAGCGTAACGATTATCCATTTCGGCGACCGGGCGGTACTGAGTTCGGGCGAGCCCGACGCCTTCCCCGTTCAACCACATCCTCAAATCGCCCGTCTGGTAATCGAATGAACTGGTGATGTGAACCCAAGTCTGAAGGGGCACTTCGGCCTGCACATTCATACCGCGCCCTTGCGAATCCCAGATCGCAAAGTGGACGGTTCCGTTGCCGTGAATCACCAGGCTGTACGCGTCCGCTCCGGATCGATCGTCGCCCCGGAATAGCACCTGCGCGCCCGGACCATCGTTGTGATACGACCGCAGATACAGCCAAGCCGAGACCGAGATGGACTTGGTCAGTTTAAACTCGGGACGATCTGGGAATAGCATTCCGCCGCGGGTGCCATTAAGCGACAGGCCGCGTCCAAGCGGCGTGTTGATTCCGGCAGCGCCGGTGGTAATTCGAAAATCTTTGTACGGTTTGCCGGAGACACTCACCTGGCCATTCGGCTGAAGCCGTAGCACGGGGGGCGTGGATTGCCGCACCGCAACCGGTGATGCGACGAGAATCGGGACAAGCAAGCTAACTAATGGCATGGCTACTCCCATTGAACGCCTCGGTGGGGCATCGGTTACCATCAGGATGACCACCGGTAACCAGTAAACTCTGGGTCTTGATTAGAGAAGACCTTTCCTCCCGCGTATCCCAAGCCGTCGCCGCCCTTATTGAGTCTGGTTACCTGCCGGCAAACGCGATTGAGATTCCGATTGAAATCACTGACACTAAGTCGGATGATCACGGCGATTATGCGTGCAATTTCGCCATGGTGGCGAGTAAGCGAGTCGGAAAGAATCCGCGTGAATTGGGGGAAAAGTTGGCGATGTTGTTGCCGGACGCACTCATCCAGAGCGCGGAAGTAGCGGGACCAGGCTTCATCAATCTACGGCTGAACCCGGTGGCGGTTGCGGCGTATACCGTTGAGATTCTGGACCGCGGCGATCGGTTGGCACGTGCCGAGGTTCCCGCCGGGAAGAGGATCAATATCGAATTTGTATCGGTGAATCCAAACGGCCCGATTACAATTGGCAGTGGACGCGGGGCGGCCTACGGAAGCACATTGGCAAATGTGTTAGAAGCGGCCGGAAATGTGGTTTATCGCGAATATTACATCAACGACGGCGTCAACAGCGAGCAGATGCGATTGTTCGCGGAGTCTGTGAAGTCTTACGTCGAAGGCACCGAATTCCCCGAAAAGGGCTATCGCGGTGATTACGTTCAGGATGTGGCGCGCGCTCTGACCCCGCTTCCGGATATTGCGGCTTACCAATCCCAGAGCCAGGACATGATGCTGAAGCGGCAGCGGGAGGACTTGGCGCAGTTCGGAGTGGTGTTTGACACTTGGTTCAGCGAACAGTCGCTACACGATGCGGGGACGGTTGCCGAGCGAATTGAAGAACTGACTCAACAGGGGGTGGCAGATACGCAGCCGCAGCGCACCAAGCTAAAACTGGTGAAGGGAGGCAAGATTGATGAGGTCATTACCGAGTCGCAGGTTTCCGATGAGGACGATGTAGAAGGTGCCGAACCGACGCTTTGGTTGCGCTCCACTGAGTTCGGGGACGACATGGATCGCGTATTGCGTCGCCGAGATGGACGACTCACCTACATTGCCAGTGACATTGCGTACCATGCCGATAAGTTCAGCCGCCCCGAAGGAGCCGGAAAGCTGATCACGATTCTTGGGCCTGACCACCACGGCTATATCGGTCGCTTGACGGCCGTGCTGGCGGCTTTACGATACAGCGAGGCATCGCCGGTCGCCAACGAAGCCGATCTCACCGAGGCGGAACTGGCACTTTACGGAACGATTGAAAAGCGCAACCAGGCCTTGGGAGCATTGGCGCTGGCAAAACAGCAGCTGGAGGTAGTGATTTACCAATTGGTGCGGTTCCTGAAAGAAGGAAAACCGGCTCCGATGCGCAAACGAGACGGAAACATCTACGAACTTCGCGACCTGATCCGCGAGATTGGTACGCAGATGGCGCCGGAT
>CANFJD010000074.1 GCA_947447315.1 Fimbriimonadaceae bacterium | reverse complement strand
CTGATTCCACCCGACCCAATTTCTGCATCACGATCCCGCCCCCAAACATCACGGGCGCTCTCCACATGGGCCACGCCCTGTGCTATCCGTTGCAGGACATGATCGGTCGGTACCAGCGATTGCGAGGGAAGAACGTTCTCATTCTCCCGGGGCAAGATCACGCCGGAATCGCGACCCAAAGTGTGGTGGACAAGAAGCTCCGGCAAGAGGGAAGCAGCGCCGCATCCCTTGGCCGCGATGCCTTCGTTGAAAAGGTTTGGGAGTGGCGAAAGGAAAGCGGCGACACCATTCTCAGTCAGTTCCGCGCGCTCGGATGCGCCTTCGATTGGTCGCGCACCCGTTTCACCCTTGATGATCAATACGCCGAAGCCGTCCTCCAGGTGTTCATCCAGTGGTTCGATCGCGGACTCATCTTCCGGGGCAAGCGGGTCGTCAACTGGGATCCCAAGCTGAAGACCAGCGTAAGCGATATCGAAACCGAGCGCGTGCTAACTAAGGGCAAGCTTTATCACGTTCGCTATCCGTTCGCCGACGGTAGCGGCGGAATCGTGATCGCGACCACTCGACCTGAGACAATGATCGCCGACGTTGCCGTAGCCGTGCACCCATCGGACCCGCGCTACCAAAGTGTCTTGGGCAAAATGCTGGTGCTCCCGCTCTTCAACCGGGAAATCCCCGTCATCGCCGATCAGTACGTGGAGATGGATTTCGGAACGGGTGCCTTAAAAATCACTCCCGCCCACGATGCCAACGACTATCAGGTGGGCATGCGCCACGGATTGCCAATGCCATTGGCGTTCGATGAGGACTGCCGCGTAAAGGAACAGGGCAAATACCACGGCATGGACCGGAAAGAAGCCCGTACTGCCATCGTTGCCGACTTGTTGGAGCAGGGCTTTTTGATTGAGGAGGAAGACCGAGAAATTCCCCTCATCATTAGTGATCGGAGCAAAGAAATCATCGAGCCGCTCCTCAGTGAACAGTGGTTTGTCGATCAGCCAAAACTAGCGGAACCCGTCATTGCCGCGGTGAAGAACGGCGAGGTGAAATTCCATCCTGCCCGCTACGAAGGCATCTTCCTGGCCTGGATGGAGAACATCCGCGAATGGTGCATCAGCCGCCAACTGTGGTGGGGTCATCGGATTCCGATTTACTACACCGATTCAGGACGTCCAATTGCTGCCCTCAGCTGGGAAGATGCCCTCACGAAAGCGGAAGGTGAAACCATCGTCCGCCAAGATGATGACGTGCTGGACACCTGGTTCAGCTCGGGACTGTGGCCCTTTGCCACCCTCGGATGGCCGGAGAAAACCGAAGACCTCGCCAAGTTCTATCCCACCGATGTTCTGGTAACAGATCGCAATATTATTAACCTATGGGTCGCCCGCATGATGATGATGGGCTACGACCTGGTGGGTGAGCGACCATTCCGAGACGTGATGATCTACGCCACCGTTCTCAACGAGAAGGGTCAGCGCATGAGTAAATCTCTCGGTACCGGAGTCGACCCGATGGGAGTCATCGACACCCTGGGTGCCGATGTCCTTCGCTGGACCTTGCTGAGTCAAACCGGCGAAAACCAGGACCTCAAGTACAGCGAAAAGAAGAACGAAGAGGCGCGAAACTTCGGCAACAAGATCTGGAACGCGACGCGGTTCGTGCTGATGAACGTCGACCAGATGCCGGCAGCCCCGACGAAGCTTGAGACCGTCGACGAGTGGCTACTGTCCCGGCTCAATCGCACCATCGCCGAAGTCCAGAATGCGTACGACGAATTCGATCTGTTGCGCGCTTGTCAGGCGCTCATCGGCTTTTTCTGGTACGAAGTGTGTGACTGGTATATCGAGGTCGCTAAGCCCCGTTTACAGAATCCGGAAGAGCGAGCGGTACCGCAATGGTGCCTTCTGACCGTTTTTGACGCGTTTCTACGGCTTTTACACCCGATCATGCCTTTCTTGACGGAAGAGCTGTATTCGTTCCTGCCGCTCGAGAACAAGGCCGAATTCCTCATGGCAGCCGATTGGCCGACCACCGGCGTGAACTATCCCGAGAGCGAAGCCGCGGTAGAGCGGGCATTCGCCATCACACGATCACTGCGAGCCCTCCGGGCTGGTCTCGATTTGGCGGCCATGAAGCCGATCCCGGTGGTGCACTACGAAGGCAATCTCACCGGCGTGGAAGAGATCGTCCGTTCCCAAGGCTGGGTCGAGCAACTCGTTCAAGGATCACCCGCCGAGAAGTCGGTCGGAACCACCATTGAGGGCGTCGATCTGTATATTCCGGTAGATGGCCTCATCGACGTAGAGAAGCAGCGTACGCGGCTGGTGAAGGAAGCGGAATCGATGGTCGCTGAACTCGGCAAATTGGAAGCCCGTCTTGGGAATCCGCAATTCACCGAACGAGCAAATCCGGAAGTCATCGAGCGCGACCGCGCGGTAGTAGAAGATCTCAAGGATCGGATCGAAAAGAACCGAGAGCGGCAGCGATTGTTTGCCGCCTAGCGGTGAGTCATCAAGTACAGAACGGCAGCCACGGCGGGAGCGGCGAACAGCATGGCATCCATGCGGTCCATCACTCCCCCGTGGCCCGGCAGTAAGGTTCCGCTGTCTTTAATCCCCGCCAGCCGCTTCAGGTAGCTCTCGTACAGATCTCCGATCTGGCCAAAAATCCCGGCGGCGACGCCGCAGGCAAGACCGGTGGGCAGGTCCAGTCCAATCCAAGTCGCGATCCCCACCGCCAGCGCCACGCACACCAGAAAATTACCAATCGATCCCTCCCAGGTCTTGTTAGGGGAAATCTGCGGCGCCATTGGATGGCTACCAAATGCCCGTCCGACAAAGATGGCGGCGATATCTCCGCCCATGGTGGGAAGGGTCGGGAGCAACAGCGGACTCTTAAAGTTCCACACCTGGGTCACCACGCCCCGCTCTTGGTGAAGCCAGAACATGCAGATGATCGGGATGATCAGCCAGGTTGTGCTGGCATATTCGCTCTCCAAGAATGGAATCTTACGTCGGTCCCGGAAACGGCTGAGTAGCGGCATCAGGCACGTTAGCCCGGCCCAGATTGCCGACCAGTAATAAGGCTGAATAAAACGATGCAGCCGTTCCCGATCAATCCCGTACAGCACGGAAACGATCAGGATCACAATCGTGCCAAAAACTGGGATGAGATACTTCTTTCCACTCACCATTTCGCTCACCTCGGGGTGACCGAGGAGAGCGATAACGATCCCCAGCAGAGTGACCGGCCAGAGGTAGGAACTCGAGATTGCGAGAAGTACGACGGGAAAGACGATGAGCGCCGTCCTTACTCGATCTCGCATATATCGTTAAGTGTGCGCGATTTCGTTAATTTGGGGCTACGGGGGCATTCACCAGCTTTAGCGCCACCTGAACCCGATTCTCGCAATCCAGCTTTCGCATCACCACGCTCACCAGGTTTTTAACGCTCTGCTCCCGCAGGCCAGTCGTCTGGCTGATGCGGCGATTGCTCATCCCGCGTGCCACCAAGTGGGCAACCTCGTACTCACGTCTGCTGAGCATTCCGTCTTCACTGGCACCATACATCTTGCGACCTTCTCGCACAATGCTTCGGCTGGGACGAACGCTGCTACCAAGGCCGACGACTTTTGCCACCAATTCTTCTGCCGCTGCCGTCCGGTTTACGACGTGGCGGGCACCCTTGCTGAGTAATTCATCGGGGCCAAGAAAGATAACTTCCAGCTCACCCACGGCGGCGGCTCCTAAAAGGAATTGTAGATCTGAATCGGAAAGTCCTTCCGTTTCGGCAACTAATATTTGAACGCCTCGCTCGCGGGCGGTGCTTAGCGCGGCCCTCGGGTCGGATTCAAGGTCGACCGATTCGGCACCGGCGCGAAGCTGCAAGAGGCTCGCAAGAGAGTCGCGGAGTAAAGCATCATGACTTAAAATTGAAGTTCGAAACATGGTAATTCCCCAATCGAAGTTTATCGGCGGCTAGGTTTGACGTAGCCACCGACCGGTAATGAGCAGGACAAAACCCTGCCACATGACTATTGTAAGCAGTTTCTACTATAAAACCGCCTGAAAATCTACTTGCGAGGGAAAGTGCGACGATTTTGGCGACAAATCGATAGTTCTGCCGCCAAAAGTTCGTCGATTAAGCCAATTAAGGGTTGATAACGGCCTTAATGGTGGTGGTGTAAGGATCTTTCAGACCGTAATAGTCGCTCACGGTGAGGGTGATGGTGTACGTTCCGGCCTTGCGGAATTTGCGTCGCACGGCTTGACCTTCGGCGTCCACGCCAATTCCGTCGCTAGCATCAAAGTCCCACGTGTAACGGAGCACGCTGCTGCCACCCTGTCCGTTAGCGCTGAAGATCACTTCCGCACCCAGCTCGCGATTGATGTCCCGAAGGTTCGGTTCGGCGCGAATGGGGGTCTTGTCGCTAATGATGCGCAGATCGCCCACGTAAAACGTGGTGGTTTGGTCGGCGCTGATTGCTACGTCCTTGATCACCTTGTTCGTGCGATCTAGGCCCGAAATCGCCTGAAGCGGCACGGCGACGGATCGCCAACCAGTTTCCTGGGTCGGAGCGGCCGTATCGGTCGGAATGTAGGCTTCGCTCTTCTTTCCGTCGGTGGTCGTCACGATCACGCGGATGAACTTCATCGCCGGAGGATTCACGCCGAGGGCAGTCTTTGTGGTGCCCGCTCCGGGAGCGCCGCCTTGCAGACCACCAGGTAGCCCGCCGCGGTTTCCACCGCCACCGGCGGCTGCGCCACCGCCTCCGCCCGCACCGGCCAGTCCGGCGCCGCGCTTCGGTCCGCCGCCAGCGTCACCGGCTCCCGCACCGGCACCGCCACCAAGCTTCATATCCGCCTGGCGGAAAGTGACGCGCAAAAGATTGGTCTTCTCTTTGGCTTCGTCCAGCAAATCGACCGGCTTACCCAGCGTGATAATGCCGCCCTGGAAGTAGTTCCGGGTGGAAATACGCAGGGAATGGGTGCCGTTGAAAGCCGCCTCATCGGTTTCGCTGAGAGTGCCGCTGCCCCAGCCTTTCACCTTAATCTCCTGGTCGGCGATGGTTCGTACGGGGTTGTACAACACGGTGCCGTTTTGGGCCAAAGCCATTGCGGCCGGGAGGAAGGCCGGAATCAAAAACCAACTTCGCTTCATTTCGATATTAATCTCCAAAACGGATCCGAGAAATGCTCAACGCACGTCCCGATTCCTTTTCGACGCTTATACTTACGCCTGAGATTACACCGGGTGTCGTTGCAACCTCAAATCGCTCGGGCAATGAGCCCCGAAAACGTCGCAAAATCAAATGCCGATCCATCCCGAGCACGCTATCTCGGGGGCCGGTCATGCCCACATCCGTAATGTACGCGGTCCCTTCGGGAAGCACGCGCTCGTCGGCGGTGGTGACGTGAGTGTGGGTGCCCACCACGGCGGTGGCACGACCATCGGCATGCCAGCCCATGGCTATCTTCTCGCTCGTCGCCTCGGCGTGAAAGTCTAGAAATCGATGTGGCGTAGAAATCTGAGTGTCCAACGCATCGAACGCGGCAAACGGATCATCGTAAACCGGATCCATCTCCACCCGGCCCGATAGATTGATCACCGCCAGCGAGATCCCTTCTTTTTCGACCAAGCAATGCCCGTGTCCTGGCAACCGGCTGGAGTAGTTGCCGGGCCGCAGAATCCGTTCCTGGGAGTCCAAATAGGGCCCAATCTCCCGCTTATTAAAACTGTGATTCCCTAGGGTAATCGCGTCGATTCCCTGGGCAAACAACTCGTCGGCGATCTTAGGCGTTATCCCAATCCCCGCCGCGCTATTTTCACCGTTGACGATGGTAAAGAGCGGCTGGTGAGTGTCTTGCAATGACGGCAATCCTTCGCGAACCACTTTGCGTCCCGGCTCGCCCACAATATCGCCCAAAAACAGAATGTTGTACGTCAATGCTGATCGCCGCGACCGTGGCGACCCCCGTACCGGCGCTCTTCAAAGGCCAGCAGATATTCCAGTTCCGGCGTAATCGGCACCTCGCGACGCACGATTTCCATCGCGTTGCGAAGCCCCAATTGACTGCGGAAAATCAGCTTGCAGGCTTTGTGCAGCGACATCCGGCCTTCGGGCGTAATGCCAATTCGGCGTAGGCCCACCGCATTGATGTCGTGCACCTCATTATCGGTGCCTTCCGTGATCATGAAGGGAGGGGCATCGCGCGACACGCGGGTCATCGCGCCGATCATCGCCACTTTTCCGACGCGGCAAAACTGGTGAATACCCGACATGCCGCCAATGGTGGCCAGGCTTTCGATAGTGACATGGCCGCTGACGCCGGAGGAATTGGCGATGGTGACCCAGTCTTCCACCGTCACGTTATGTCCTAGATGGCAATAGGCCATCAGATAGTTGTGATCGCCCACCCGCGTCGCTTGACCCTCGCCCGAAGCCCGGTTGATGGTCACAAACTCGCGGAATACGTTGTCGTTGCCAATTTCCAGGTACGTCGGCTCGCCGTGATACTTGCGATCCTGCGGATCACCCCCCAGTACCGCCCCGTGGGCCGCGGTGTTGCGCTCTCCCATGGTGGTGCCAGATTTAATGGTCACTTGTACGTCTAACTTGCACCCCGCGCCAATGCGCACTCCGGCTTCCACCATGCAGAACGGTCCGATGGTGACATCGTCCGCAATCTCGGCGGTCGGATCTACGAACGCAGTGGGGTGAATCGTGGCCAATCTACTAATCGCGCTCCATGAGCATAAAGGTGACTTCCATGCTGGTAGCGACCTCTCCTTCTACGGTGGCGGTACTCCTCATACGCCCGATGCGGCGTCGCATCCACAAAACTTCGCATTCAATAATCAACTGATCGCCGGGGATGACCATTCGCTTAAATCGCACGTCATCAATGGCCATGATGAGAGGGATAGAGTCCTTGAACTCATCTCGCATCATCAGGATGGCCGCCCCGCACTGGGCCATCGCCTCCATGATGAGTACGCCCGGCATAATCGGACGCCCCGGGTAGTGACCCTGAAAGAACGGCTCGTTCATGGTCACGTTTTTTAATCCACGCCCCCGGATACCGTCGGGCGACACGTCTAAGATGCGATCCACCAACAGCATGGGATACCGGTGAGGTAGATGGCCGAGAATTTCTTGAATATCGGTCAAGGCTTCCGAAGGGTACCTAGCCAAGCCGCCCCGTACGCTTTTTGCTCCGCCACCGACTTGGGAACGTACGGATAACCCACCGTAATGTCCAGCTTTGGCTCTCCGCTAGCCGTGCGTTGATCCTTCTTGCGGATCGGATCCCCACTGTCATCCACAAGGTCGGGACCAACGCTCCAAATGCGAATTGAAGAGCCATCCTGGGTGGCTCGGAAGGGCCTACCGGAAAATGGATCGAGGGGCAGATTCGCGGGAATCCTGATGCCAGAAGGCTGCGCCAAGCTCGCCGCCAAGATCCGAAGCAGGTCGCTGTCAACTTGTGACCGAACGATCGCGCCTCCCGCCCGCGCCAGTTCTGGCAGCAGCAGCGTCGACACCCGATCCAGAACCCCGCGGTGCTGATGAAGCGCTTCGTCGTAGCGCTTGGTGACGGCCAGCACCTCCTCGGACCGGCGAGAATTCGCGGGAAGTTGCTCGTAAACCCCGCGCAACCTTTTCACGACCTGCGAGCTAAGTTGATATTTCACCGACGGAATCGTGAGGATCCGATCGGGCAGATCTCCCAGCGGACGGTCGGGGCTTTCGGAACCGTTTCCCGAGCGCGCTGGCTGAGGACGACTTAACTGGGAAAGCATTCCCAGCGTCAGCGCATATTCACCTCGTATGGTCGACTTCAGCTGTGGCTCCGGCCCCATAAGTTGAATGAGTCGCTCGGCTCGGACTGGTGCCTGCGAATTTCGCCCTTGTCGCGTAAAGATTCGCTCGGCTTCCAGAAGAAGCGTTCGCCGGATAGAAATTTGGGCAAGTGCCGGTATGACCGACTGATTGTCGGTTGCCAAATGCCGGGGAATGGCGGCTCCTCGGTAAAGTTCTGCCCACGCGAGCCCAAAATCCCCCTGCTCTGCGTACAATCCCGCTCGAAGCGTTCGCAATCGGGTGAAGTCTCTCAGGGGGGTCAATTCCGGAAACAGCTCTTCCAATCCGTCGGCGTACTGCTTCCCAAAGTTGCAACGGGGATAATGAATCGCGCGGTCGAGCGCGGCCATGATGGGCTGGATCTGGGCTAAGTCCTTCTCGGTTTGAACCGCGGAGAAGGTGGGTGACGTTCGCCCGTCCTTTAAGCGAGTTTGCAACTTTGGATTGGTGGTCTCAAGACGATCCCAAGCGGCAATCGCGGCTCGATACTCCGGCGCGACATTTTCGGAGTCGGGCGTCTGAATTTGGTAATCTTCCGGATTTTCCGGCAGACCAACCGCCACCCCTTTGGCCAATTCCGCCCGGTACTGCCGTTCTGGATTCCCAAAGCCCGTAAACAAGCCCACCCCACAAATCGCGCAAACGCCAACCGTGCCGGAAATGACAATAGTGACGATAAGTGACCGTTTCATGGCGGCGAACCAGCGGGGAGACCGGTCGGGGCACCAGCCGGGCTAGATCCCCATCGAATCGTTTTATCTACGTACGGATACCCAACCACAATGTCGCCATTCATACCGCCTCCGGAGCCAACAATCCCGCCGTCATCCGTCTCGTTTTGGCCGACACTCCAAATGCGAAAACCATTTTTTGTCGCCTGAGTCCGAAACGGCTTATTCGAAAATGGATCCAGCGGGTAGTCGTTCGGAATTGAAAGACCAGACGACCGACTCAGGTTGAGGGCAAGCAACTCCACCAAACGATCATCGGCAAACCTCCGGGCAATCGTGGGCGAGGTCCCAAAATTACTTCCCACCAGGATCTTGAGCAGATAGTCCATGATCCCGTAAATGCCGGTGTGCTGGGCCGACAGTAACTTGTCGGTCTTTAGGAGGCTGTAAACATCGTTCGGGTCGGCCGGCAATTGCGGATAAATGGTGCGGTAATGCCGAACGACCGGGGTCATCATTTGGTACCGGAACGAAGGAATTCCCAACAAATATTCCTCAAGCGACATACGCCGCGGTTGGTCATTTTCCCAATCAGTCCCATCAAATAGCCGGAGGATTTCCGCCCGCCTTTCCGCATCGCCGAGCATCTTCATGGTGCCCAAGCAAAACGCATACTCCCCGCGGATCGCCTCTCGGTAGCTTGGTAAGGGGCCGAGAGCGGCCATCACGCGCTGGTAGCGCTTCAACGCATCGGGCTGCCGACCCGCCAAGCAGAGCGTTTGTTCCAGCCCCCGGACCGTGATGGATCGAAGCGCAACTTGCACCAGCAGTCCGATGAGGCTTGGGTTATCTTCGCCCAACTGACGGGAAATGACTGCGCTCCTCTCAATCTCCTGGTACGCCGCATCAAATTTGCCTTGGCGAGCCAGGAGCAGAGCATAGGTGACTCGAATTCGCACAAATTGACGCAGGGACGAGAACTCCGGAAACAGCGCGAAGGTGCCGTCGGAATACTTTCGATCAAAACATAGCGTCGGCTTTTGGGCTGCCTGGTCCAGGCTCAGAAAAAGCTTGCCAAGCTTCGCAAAATCTTCCTTCGTGGCCGCCCTGAAATTGCCACCGGAAGCCAGTTCAGAAGTGCCCTGAGATACCGCATTGGCTACTTCGGGCTGAGCCTTTCGAAATGCATCCCACGTCCGACTCGCCTCTCTGTAGATCGGTGCCGCGTTATCGGCGTCCGCCACCACGCGTTGGTACTTTTCCGGTTCGGAGGGTAGCCCAACCGCCTCCGCCCGCTCCAACTCCCGGTTGTATTCACTCTGCGGAACGCCAAAACCCGAGTAACCGCCCACCCCGCACAGTAGTGTCATCCCCGCAATCGCCCCGAGCCAAAACTTAACGGATTTCGCCATATCCCCACAAAACGGACGTCGACGCCAACAAAAAAAGTGCGGTTACAACGCCGGCCGCGCCGCGGCGGCCGCGCCGATCCCCGCGCGACGTCGCACCGACTTATCCACGTACGGGTAGCCAACCACGGTGTCCCCGTCGGAATCGTTGTTTCCCT
>CANFJD010000073.1 GCA_947447315.1 Fimbriimonadaceae bacterium | reverse complement strand
GCTACACAAAAACAGAATCCGGCTTATAGGCCGACTCCACCTATGCCTCTACCCGAATGGTAGATTCCACCGAGATCACCCCAACTTCGTCCGTTAGCGATTTCACAGCGTTGGCAAAATCTGATTCACGCGCGTAATCGGTAAGGAAGACGATCTCACCTTGCTCGTGAAGGATGAGAGTCTTCATTTCCATCGCGGCGATGCTTACTCCGTGTTCACCCATCGCGGTGGCAATCTTCCCAAGCACCAACGGTCGGTCGTAGCTTCGAAGCCGAATGTAATAGCGGGATTTCAACGAATCAATACTCTCGGTGGGCATATCCGCATCGTAAGGCAGTGCACTCCCAGGGCCACCGATGGCGGTGTTGCGGGCTACATCGATGAGATCGCCGACCACCGCACTCGCCGTGGGATCGCTGCCGGCTCCGCGACCACTAAACATCACGTCTCCGACAAAGTCGCCATTAATCCACAGGCCGTTATAGACTCCGTTCACGCTGGCAAGCGGATGAGTCTTCGACAGAAACGTGGGATGGACGCGGACACGTACTCGGTCGGCCACTGGCTCGCAAATTCCGAGCAACTTAATGGTGTAGCCAAGCATGTCGGCGTACTTCATGTCGGTGCGGGAAATGCGGCGGATTCCTTCTCGGTAGACATCACTAATAGACACCTGCCGACCAAATGCGATGCTCGCCAGAACCGAGATCTTGTACATCGTGTCAAAGCCATCGACGTCGTTGGTGGGATCGGCTTCGGCGTAACCCTTCGCCTGAGCTTCGGCCAGGACCTCGGCAAAGTCAGCCCCCTCCTGCTGCATCTCTGTAAGGATGTAGTTGGTGGTTCCGTTGAGAATCCCCATCATCTTCAGCACATCGTTCCCCGCCAATTGGTGCTTAAGGGGCTGGATGAGTGGAATACCGCCGCCAACCGCTGCTTCGTAATGGAGATCGAGCCGTTTGGCCTTGGCGAGGTGGACCAGACGGGAGCCGTGCTTGGCCATCATCTCTTTGTTGGCCGTGACGACGTTCTTTCCGTTGACGAGGGCGGTTTCCACCAGGCGACAGGCTGGGTCGGTGCCGCCGATCAGCTCTACGACGGTATCGATATCGGGATCATTGACAATCGAATCAAGGTCCGTAGTGAAAATATCGGCGGAAAGATCGCGGGGTTTAGTCGAGTCTTTGATGCCAATGCGAACGACTTCAATATGCGTTCCGGTTTTGGCTTGGATCGAGGCTTGATTGTCGACGAGCATGCGATAGGCTCCCGACCCCACCGTGCCATAGCCCAACATTCCAATCCGCAACTTTCGATCTGCCATCAGACCGAAAGTGTATCCGTTGCGGTGAAAACGGCTAGGCTTCGATTTTTGCCGGCGGATGAAGCGTGGCAACCATCTCGATGACCATCCTTTCAACGGTATCGGTCACATTCAAACTGGCCCCTTGCCCCTTCAGGCGGCCGTCAGTCTCAGCCAGAACTCGCATTGCGCGAGCCAGACGCGGAAGGGTGATCTTTTCTGCTAACCGCAAAAGGTCTCGTTGGCGATAGGGAGGCTCTTTCGCGAAATTGGGCTTTTCCGGCAGCCACTTTTCAAAATCAACGGGAAGATCATCCGTGCGATAATTGGCATCACGCACCGCGCGTGCCTGCCACAGAAGTCGTAACTGACGCGACATCATGGGCAGAATGGTTCGAAATGCTTGGTCCTCGCTTTTCGGCGAGCCGCCGATGAGGGTGGTGAGTTGTCGGAGCGCAGCAGCGGGCTGGTTTCCAACGATTCCGTCGATCATTTTAAACACGTTCCACTCGCGAGAGGCGACCACGAGATCGGTGACCATGGACTCGGTGATTTGCGACTGCGGTGGAGCGTAGAGCGCCAGCTTCTCTGCCTCGCCAAGGGCGCGGGAGTAGTTGCCGCCACACATCTCAATGAGCGTATCCAAGGCCTGTCGACTGATGGTGACGTTCTGAGATTGAAAGTAGGTCTTAAGCATTTGACCCGCCGCGTTGGGGTCTGCCTTATAGGAGAGCACTTCCCCCCCTTCTGCTTTCAGTCGGTTTCGCCAGGCGGTGACGACAGTGCCAAATCTTCTCAGACGGTCCTCATCTCCAGTCTCGTCGTCAGCTACTAATATCAACAAGGAAGAAGGCGGAAGCTTGGCTAATTCCCCCTTGGGCAAGTTGGGGGTTTGACCCTTCGCGTTAGCGTCTGGAGTGACCCGGGCCACGTGGCGGACGACCAAGATTCGTCGTTCGGCAAGGAATGGAATGGTGCAAACGCTCGAAATCCAACTTTCGATCGGACGCTCGTCGGCATTTATCTGCTCCAAATCGAAGTCGTCCGGAGTGACCTGTAAGTGGTTGAGCAGTTTTTGGAGAGCGTCCGCACGCAGTGCACTTTCGTCACCTTCCACCAGAATCACTCGAGCCCGAAGGGCTTTCTCAATCGGATCGGCCACCCTTCTAACCTACCCGTCGGGACCAACCGGATTGGCGTCGAAATTCCCTAACGGAGCTCGACCATCGGGAGAAATCCGCCTTGAGGTTTGTCACCAATGCCAATTCAGGCTCTCCGTCTCGGTAGAGCGCGGCTTCGAATTGCCGGCCAATCTTCAAAGCTTCCTCCCAAAGTGGCTCGGGCACGGTTTCGTGAATGTACTCGGAGATTGTCGCTGCGGGGCGACGACGACGCCCCGAGAGTTTGGTGATCGATTTTTGGAAATCAGCATACGCCCGGTCAATTTCCGATCGCCGACTACGGGGCTTGCGCCCTTGCCACTGAAGGTAGACGAAAGCGCCAATCACGAACGTAGCGATCGCAACGATTGCGGCATCGATCAACCGACGTAAGATTCCACCGGCGGCCCAAATATTGTCGCCCGTATCGGATCCTCGCTCGCCGCCCTTAACTTCCGTGGCTCCGATCGTAGCGTCGTAAACCGTCCACCCCTTGCCGTCCAACAGAATTTCCGCCCACGCGTGGTAGTCCCGCTCCAGAATCACTGATGTGCCGGTAGCGTCCGTATTGACAGGATCAGGTAAGTAACCTTGCACATATCGCGCAGGGAGTCCTACCGCACGGGCCATTTGGACCATCGAACTCGCGAATACATCGCAGTAGCCCTCCTTGCTGTCCATTAGGAAGTACCTCACGGGGTCATCCCCTGACGGCGTTGCGGCCGCCTTTAGATTGTAACGACAACGCGCGGCAATGGCGTCCCGGATTCGCTCCGCCTTGTCGAGATCGGTGGAAGCCCCTGCCGCTGCTTCTTGAGCCAATTGAGCCACGTCATTCGAGATCGAAGAGACATCTTTCGCCCAGCCGAAATTGACATCGTTTACCGCGTTCGTAGCGACCGTAGAATCCCGCCCAATCAGAGACGTACCCGCAAACTGCGTGATACTGGCGGCATTACTGCGGAACATTCCCGCCCGCGATTGATCGATCACAGACGGGTCATTCCACCCCTGTACCTCGCCAGGGACGGGAAGGTTATTCGTATCCGCCACTCGACGAATCCCAAACTGAACCCGGCGCGGATTGCGAATGTATTTCGCCCCGTCGAGCAAGGTGGAAGTGGTGGCTCGGCGCCACCCTTGACCGCTCCACCCAGCAAAAATCTGGATGCGGAGATAGTCAACATGTGGCTTTGAGATCACCTCGTAGAGAGGACGGGCGGTCAGGCCCGTGTTGGGGCCCCTGCCCACCAGCTGTAAATCTTGATCTACTGGTGCAGCCGCAGCGGCACGACGAATCGGCGGCGGTGACAGATTTATCTTCACGCCACCGGTTGCGGCTTGAACCGTCGATTGCACTACCGGAGCGCCAAGAAGGCTCAGCAGAACCACAATGAACGCGGTAAGCAGCGCCCATTCCGGCCCAGCAATCCATCGCCATGGCCCTTGCCGAACCCGCTCGTACAGGGCCTGATCTTGCCGAATGGTTTCCCGATCTGCATTCAGGGCATCGGCGCGACCGGCATATCCGCTGTCAATGACCAACTTCAACATATCTCGGCCATTAGCTCGCGAAAATAGAGTCGCCAAGCAGAGCAGGAAGCCGAAAAACGCGAAAGTCACGTCTCGGAAAGTGTCGTAGCATCCCACCAGGCCAAACAGAGCCATCGCCGGCACCGCCTGAAACAGTAACGTCCCGTCTCGCCATGCCACAAAGCTGCCGAGAGTTAACATCCAGCTAAGGTAGGCGGCTGCCTGAAGTTCTCGCGGAAACGGTTCACCGGGCAGCAGGGTGTTCAAGCCGCCGACATTGAAAGTCGCGTAAATCGCCAGCAATGCATAGAGAACACCGTCGATACGAATAAATTTAGACTTGCCAGCCAATTGCCGGACCAAGTAGCTAACCACGCATCCAAAACACACGAGCCGAACAAAAAACCACCCCACCTGCGGCTGCGCGACTGACTCTCCGGCGGAATACACCGCCAGCATGCTTCCAAACATCATCAGCAGGAAGTCCAGTGTGCTAATGCGGCTGTGGTCTTTGGGCTCGGTTCTTGACGTTGAAACGCCCTTCGAGGGACGGTTAAGCATTTGCTACAACCTCCTCGTGCGTCGGCATCAAAATCGGCGAAGAACCTACGCCACGCAGGATCCGAATGTAGTCGGCGTCGGCGGCATTTTTCCCACGAAATTTGGCGTCCATCGCGTTAGCGTCGTAGATGAGGGGACAAATCGTGACTCCGCGCCCAGCCGCAGTAGCAATGGCGGATGGTAGGTCGGGATCGGCCACGGTAAGAAGGGCAAAGACGACGCTCCCCATCGGCAACTCAGGAATCGTATTCAGCACGTCTACCGCAAGAGAGTTATCAATATCATCCGTCATCACGGCAAGCGTTTCCGCGATTTCGGCCGCACGCTCCGAAGGAACTCCGCTTGCAGTTCCGTCATCCAAACCCGGAAATGTGACTTTGGCGCCTTGTTTTAGGAAGATCTCGGCGAGGAAGAGGCTGTGCCCGCTCATCAGATCTAATGAGGAAAGAACCTTTCCTTGAACCTCCGTGCCTTTTTGCCGTTGGATCAGAAAGGCAGCGGCAGCGTGGGTGCCCGCTTCGAACTCTTTAACGAGTAGCTTTCCGGTTCGGGCCGTACTCGGCCAGTGGACATGCCGGAGCGAATCGCCAAAGGTGTACTCCCGAATTCCGCGCGGTTCGATGCCAGCGCCCCGCGTTTGACCGCTTTCTGCCTCGCTGATGCCCCACCCACTAGCCATCGGCAGGTCCAAGTTGACGGGTATCGGACGCGGAACAACCGTCAACGTGACGGGCTCGGTCTCGTATCGATGCTGCTTCACCACCAATCCTAAGGCGTCGGATCCGACGGCCGTAAGGCCCGACCACCGGTATCGCCCCCGACGGTTGGCGCGAAACTGATACATCGTGGAGACCGGGAGGTCGTAACCAGGCGCGATGGGGAGACTGGGAGTAGGGTGGGCGTTTTTCATCTTGGCCGGCAATCGATCGACGATGGTGACCAAGGGACGGCGAATTTTATGCTCACTGGTGACATTAACCTCCACCGTAACCAGGTCTCCCACGCGCACGCTACCAACCGGCAATCGCTCGAACTTGAGCCCACGAACGGCAAGAAACGCCTGCAGGTTGCTACCCAGGATGAGGACGAAAAGGGCGGTCCCCATGTAAAAAAGGGCCGGTGATTGGATAAGCACGGCCACCACCGCCAGAAATAGCGATGCCAAGGTAAGAGAGAAACCAGCAACGGAGCGCATAAAAACGAAAGAAGAGGAAGAGAAGAAATTAGTTTGGAACCGGCGTGGGAACCGTTTCCAGAATTCTTTGGATGACCTGAGTGGGGGAAATTCCCTGCGCTCGAAGCTCCGCTCGCCCGATTACGCGGTGAGCAAGGACAGCGACCGCCATATCCTTCACATGGTCGGGCAACACATACTCAGTACCCAACATGGCCGCCCGCGCTTGACTGGCCCTCATGAGGTGTAGCGATCCTCGGGGAGAGGCACCCATTAGCAACTGCGCGCTCTCGCGAGTAGATCGAACGATGTCTACGATGTACTCCTGGACCGAGGGTTTTACGAAGACCTCGCGAACCGTCGCCTGCATTTCCATCAGGATTTCCGGATTCACAATCGCGGACACCTCATCTAGCGGAATTCCCAATCGCCGCTCGCTAAGAACGCGGACTTCGCTCACTCGGTCTGGATACCCGAGCGAAAGTCGCGCAAAGAAACGGTCTAGCTGCGCTTCTGGCAACGGGTAGGTACCGGTCATTTCCAGATTGTTCTGGGTAGCGATCACAAAAAATGGCTTCGGAAGCCCGCGCGTCTCACCATCGGTGGTGACTTGCCGCTCTTCCATGGCTTCCAACAAGGATGACTGCGTCTTAGGAGTGGCCCGGTTGATTTCGTCAGCAAGGACAACGTTGCCGAAGACCGGACCGGGGCGAAACTCGAACGTGCTTTGCCCCTGGTTGTAGAACAGAGTGCCCGTGACATCGCTAGGAAGCAGATCCGGCGTGAACTGGATGCGACGAAATTCACCCCCGATGGCTCGCGAAATGGCCTTAGCCAAGGTGGTTTTTCCGACGCCGGGAATGTCTTCTAACAGGACATGCCCGTTGCACAACAGGGTGGCGACACACTTTTGGATCGTGTCTTTCTTTCCCACGATCGCTTTTTCTACTTCGGCAACAATCTCATCGGCTTTGCCCTGAACTTCTTCTCTGGTCAAATTCGTTTCTCTCCCACTAAATCAAGCCCGAATACCGGGCAAACGCCCTTCGGGACACATGATGGCAAATTAGATGCTGCGTACCCGGTCAATCTTCACCTGAATCCGGATTTTCTACGGAATCGCTACTTTAATCGCTTCATTCCATCACGTCAAAACGACCGGACCGGCGAAATGCCTATAATCTGCCATGCAAAAAGTTGTGGTTGGCATCGATTTGGGCGGCACGAACGTTCGCGCCGGGACTTTTTATAGCGACGGAACCCCCGCTGGCCCCGACTACAGTTTTCCGAGCCGCGCTGAAGAAGGCGCCGAAGCAGTTTTCGACGCGATTGCCCGCACGGTGAATCAGGCGATTAGCAATGCGCGGTCCGAACCGGTGGCGATGGGTCTCGCCATTCCCGGACATGTTGACGACCGCGCAGGCACCGTGCGATGGGCACCGAATTTTGGCGAATATGTCAACGGAGTCTTCCAGTGCTGGAAAGATATCCCGGTGCGAGAGGCCCTGATGCGTCGATTGCAATTGCCGGTGCGAATGGGCAATGACGCCAACTGCGCCGCATTTGGTGAATACCAGTACGGCACGGGTCAAGGCACAGCGCGATGCCTGGTGATGCTGACGGTCGGAACCGGCATCGGTGGTGGAGTCATATTGGGTCCCGAATCCGTGATTGGACAAGCAAAAGGCCCGATGATCCTGATTGGGGCAAACGGTGGCGGAGCCGAATTGGGCCACGTGGTGATTGCCCATAATGGATTGGATTGCAAAGCTGGCACGTACGGAGCTTTGGAAGCCTACTGTCAGCGCGACGCGATCGTGATGCGAGCGGTCCACCGACTGATTCGGGGTCGGGCCTCCATCATCGCCGATACGGTTGAGGGGGATTTGAGCAAGGTGACACCATTGATCATTGCCCAAGCGGCGGAGGCGGGTGATACCCTGGCAATCCAGGTATTCCGAGAAGTTGGCGAAATGCTTGGAGTTGGTATCGGTAGCTTTATCAACACATTTGGCCCGGATGTGGTGGCGATCGGGGGCCAGATTGCGAAGGCCGGTCGCTTCCTGTTAGAACCCGCCATCGCGACGGCACGAGACGTGGCGGTCACTTCCCTGTTTGCCGACGCGACGATTACCGTGGCGAAGCAGATTGAGGATGCAGGCATGCTTGGCGCCGCCGCGCTGGCATTGATGGAAAGTTAAGATGGGAATACCGGAATCTACGCTTCCCCCGATAACTGCTCACCGAGAAACGGTCGAGATTTCGAGCGGGAGAAAGCTCTACAACTACACATTTGAAATCGACGGCGAGATGTCGAAGCCATTGACAGCCGCCGACGTGGTGACATCGGTTCCCGTAGAAACGCCGACGGTCCAAAAACCGACCGACGGGTAATCTATTTCCGTATTCTAATAAGGGAGAAACGAACCAGCGAATGACCGAAGTGATCATGCCGAAGATGGGCGATGGAATGGAAGAGGGCACTCTTCTGGAATGGCTCAAGAAAGATGGGGATGCCGTAAAATCCGGCGAGGTCATCGGGAATATCCAGACGGACAAGGCGACGCTGGAGCTTGAGGCGCCCGGCACGGGCACGCTTACCGGCATCCTGTTGGAAGCGGGTGGAAGCGTACCGGTAGGCAAAGCAATTGCCGCAATTTTGAAGCCGGGCGAGACCCTTCCGGCTGGTTGGGGTGGTACTTCCGCCCCGGTGGCGGCTTCGGCCCCGATTGCCGAAACTCCCGTTGTTGAAACAGTCGCCAGCGCCGGCTCGGCGACGGTCGGCGCAGATCGAGTGATCGCCTCGCCCTTGGCGCGAAAGATCGCGGCTGAACTCTCCGTCGACCTGACGACCATTTCGGGCACGGGCCCGGGTGGACGCATCACCGAAAAGGACGTACGCGCGGCTCAGACTTCTTCGACGCCAGTAGCAAAGGCAGCACCGGTCGCGGCACCCGTTCCGGCGACCGTTGTCGCAACGGCCGAGGATTCGGTGCAGAACATTTCTCGCCTGCGTCAGATCACGGCTCAGCGAACTCAGCAGAGCAAGCAGACTGTCCCTCATTACTACGTAACTGTCGAGGTCGACGTAGAAAAGATCATCGCTCTGCGCGAACTCTTCAAGGAAGAAGAAAGCGGCAATGTTTCCATCAACGATTTCGTGGTGAAAGCATCGGCCCTCGCCCTGCGAGATTTCCCGAACGTCAATGCCTCGTTCAGTGATAACAAGCTGACCGTGTACGGAGGGGTTCACGTTGGAATGGCGGTTGCAATTGAAGACGGCCTGACGGTGCCAGTCATCAAAAATGCTGACCAACTGACGCTTCGCCAGATCGGCGGTAAGTCTAAAGAGCTGGCAAAGAAGGCCCGAGAAAACAAGCTCGGATTAGACGAGTTGAGTGGTTCGACGTTCGCCGTGTCCAACATGGGAATGCTGGATGTCGATAACTTTATCGCGATCATCAATTCGCCCAACTCGGCTATTTTGGCCATCGCGAGCGTCCGCAAAAAGGTCGTTGCCGACGAAAACGATGAGATCTCGGTGCGAAGCCGAATGAACATCACCTGTTCGCTCGACCACCGAGTGACCGATGGCGCGGTCGGTGCGAACTTCGTGAACCGAATCAAGCACTATCTGGAAAATCCGACCAAGCTGATTTCCTAATCGGGCAACGGACTCGCGCTATCGGCGCGAGTCCGTTTTTAAGCTGTGAGCTTAAGTAGGCCGCCACTGAGGGCGAATCCAGCCCAGGCTAGAATCACGATTTCCCATTTTCGGTCATGATCGAACTCGAAAATGGAGTAGAAAAGCGCGTAGAAGCCACAAAGGAAAAACGCCACGGCTTTCCACCATGCGTCGTTAAAGGCATCGATCAGAATGATCACCCATGCGATCAACCCTCCTATAGCGCACCCGCAGGCCGCAATTACCAATAAGACGTTCACATTATTACTATGCACCATGGCGAACTTCTGATCGACGGCTACTGGATGGGCGGTCCGTGCGACTCGTCCATGCCGAAAGACGTGGTGAGGAGCCCGTGGGATGATCACCTCGTGGGCTACGTTGCGGAGGGATCTTGGGCCACTTTGGACTATGCCCTGGACGCGGCCGCCGTGGCAATCCGAGAGTCACGATTGGGGACTCCGATTGATCGGCGGGAGCTATTGGAGCGAGTCGCATGTCTGATCCGAGAAAGCCGTACATATCTCGCCGAACTCTTAACCGAGGAGATCGGGAAACCCATATCGCTCGCTTTTGGTGAGATAGATCGGGCCGAAATTACGTTTCGAATAGCGGCTGGGCACGTTCCCGATGACGAGTGGGAAACGGTGGATCTGGCCCCGGATGCTCGCTCGAATGCGTACCGGGGATGGATGAAGTCGATTCCTCTCGGCACAATTCTCGGGTTCGTACCGTATAACTGGCCGATCAATCTGGCGGCGCACAAGCTGGCTCCGGCGATCGCCGCCGGGTGCCCTATCATCATCAAGCTCAGTCCCAAAGCGCCGCTCAGTACCCTGGCTTTGATCCGATTGATTCATTCTGCGGGAGCACCGCCCGGGGTTGTACAGGCT
>CANFJD010000072.1 GCA_947447315.1 Fimbriimonadaceae bacterium | reverse complement strand
GATGGCCCCATTCTTCCGCCTTTACAAGGATGCCATACCGCTCGGTGAGTCTCGATCGCGGATTTATCACGGTGCAGAAGGTGCGTATTTCCCCGAAACAATGACCCACTATGGAACTTACGGGGGTCAGGACTACGGGTGGGACCGCACCGGGCTGCAACCAAAGGACGTGCAATGTCCCTGGTGGGACGACGCCTGGAACCAGGGGCCAGAACTCCTTCAGTTAATGCTGGACTACTATGATTTCACCCAGGACCAACAATTCCTGAATAGACAGCTGATCCCAACGGCAACCTCAATCCTCAAATACTTCGACACCCGTTTCAAAAAGGACGATGCCGGACGCGTCATCCTTGATCCCACGCAGGTTGTCGAGACCTACTGGACCGGAGTCGTCAACGACATGCCGTCTGTTTCTGGCCTCATCGCGGTTACCCACCGGCTCGCAAAATTGCCTGGTTCCACCCCGCTCTTCCGCCGTCTTGCCAAACAGTGTCCAGAATTGCCGCTAGAAACAAAAGCTGGACAACGGAAACTGGCTCCGGCGCAAAAGTACGATCCCACCACCAGCAACGTGGAAAATGGCGAACTGTACGCGGTTTGGCCCTTCCGACTGGTTTCTCTGGCCAGCCCAAAACTGCTGAATGAAGCCAAAGCGGCCTATGCCCAAAGGCTAAACCACCTTGACAATGGCTGGGGCTACGATGGGAATGCCGCCGCCCTGCTTGGCCTAACCGACGAAGCCGCTCGAATCCTGGCCGCGAAGAGTCGCAACTCTAGTCCCGCCTATCGCTGGCCCGCCACCTGGGGACCCAACTTCGACTGGTTGCCGGATCAAAATCACGGAGGCAATCTGCTGAACACCACCAACCTCATGCTGATGCAAGCCGAGGGCAATGAAATCCGAATCTTCCCGGCCTGGCCAAAGGCCTGGGACGTCTCATTTCGTTTGCATGCTCCCCATCAAACAATCGTCGAGGCGGAACTACGGAACGGTGCGATTACCAGAATTCACGTGACACCGGCAAGCCGGCGTAAGGATGTAATTCTTCCAACGGGTCTATCAGTTGCCGGTCACTAAGGCTGCTGATGGACCATTCGGTTCTACGGGTGACTCGGGCTTTACACCGGGAACATCGTCTGCGTCTGATGACTGGACAATGGCGGCAATGAAGGCAAGCACAAACCAAAACGGGTACGTATCGATCATCTCCGCCGCCGCGCCCTGAATGACTAAGTAAAGTGTGAGTGCGACCGCAAGTACACCTTTGCTTCGCCGTCGAGGATTGCTGCCTCGCAGGGCAAACGCGAACGCCAGCCCAACCAAGATCAGACCTACGATCCCGTATCCAAATAGAATCGCAATATAAGCATTGTGGGTGCTTGTGAGCTCACTAATTACGGAGCGCACGATCGGCTCTTGCGCGCGATGCCCGAAGCCGAAGATAATCTGACCAGGATTCCCCTTCCCCGCGTGGTCCATAAGTGCATGCCAAATCGGAAGTCGAGAATTCAAGTTAGAAACGTCTCCCGAAGAAAATCGACGAATCACCGAATCAAAAAGACCGGACGCGTACATGCCCGCTATTCCAACAACTACCAAAATGCCGGTCACTAACGCCTGCCGAAACGAACGCAGTGTCTGCGACCAAACAATCAGCAGGGTAGGAATAAGTGCCAAGAAAATGCCTCTGGATGCCAACAGCAGCACACCGTACAACCCAAGGCCAAAGGCGGCTCCCCCAAGAATCTTCCTCAGCTTTAAGCGACTATAGTCCGGTTGGAAAAAAGTCCAAAAGCCCAATATGATCCCCGGCCCCAACACCCCGGACATGTAGTTCTGACCAAAGTCGATCACGCGATAGGAGTTGCCATGTCCTAACCGAAAGAATAGAAACAAGAAGAACCCAAATATGGTGGTGAAAAGCAGGTACGTCAGCATCAATCCACGATGCGCATTCGGCCCGGAAAACACCAAGATCAAAACAGGACCAATAAGCAGTACGCAAAACTGTCGCAACAGCTCCCATCCATCTGGACTTTCGCTACTCCAAATACCGGTCACCATGGCATAAAGCACAAAGATCAACGCCGCTAATGCAGGAGCGCCGTTTACGTGAAACCCTCCTTTGGCGCTTCTGATTACATTAATGATCGCAGCCAGAGACAATGCTCCCGCAAACAAGTAACCAGCCATTGGAATCGTAGGAAATGGTGCCAAACGTCCAAAAGTTGTAGAGAAAAGAAAGTAACCAACAGTTACCCATCCAATCCCGCGGCCTAAGGTGGGAATTGCAAACACCAGCAGCGTTACTGCCGCAATGCCGCAAACCAAAATGATTACGTACAGATTGGTGGCGTTAAAGCTCAGGCCCGCTATAACCGCGGCGAAGACCATCACCCACAAGATTGGATGACCAATACGTTCTGGCGTTGGCGTAACCGCGTCCGCCGCCGACCGCATGCCAAACCCAAATCGACTATTCAGTGGCGGCCGCTTCACCCTTCTTCCGTTTCGGTGCCTTGGGCTGACTCTCACGCTTGAAGTACGTGCCGTAGAGAATTACCAAAATGTAAACCACCACGCCAAGTAATCCAAAAAGTACGGCATTCTTGCCGTAAGTCTTGTTTACCGGTTCATCGAGGACATAGGGTGATTCCAAAACATCAAACACCACTTGGTCCGAGACAGCATTCACGCGTTTCAGCTCGTAATCTCGGCGGAGCTGAGCCAGAATCGTGCTGTAAGTCTCCACTTCTCGCACCTTTCGACTGACCCGAATAGAATCTTGCGGCAAGCTACCCAAAAGCCTCCGATACGCCGCGGCTTGACTCGTCAAGACTTCCTTTCGCAGAGTTAATCGGAAGACATTCGGTTCCAAATTCGACTGGGCTGCCTGAGCCGTGCGGTTCAACTCGTCCTCAATCTGAGACTTAGCCAAATCGACTTCCTTTTGCAGGCGAATTACTGAAGGCGCCAAATCGCCCGCGGTAATTTTCTCTTTGACCAGCGCCAGCTGAGCGTCCTGCAATTTTCGCCGCATTTCTTCTGGCACACCCAGCGGCGTAGGGGCAGAGGTTCCCGACGCCACCGACTTCTGAATCATCTCAAGCTGACCTTTGAGTTCCGTTTCGGCCGCTTGAAGATCTACTTCAACTCCCTTTGCCGTCATTACCAGCTGAGCCACATCTGAGCCTTCGAGCTTGATAGGCATCACACCGCTCTTTGCTAGATCGAGCAGATCCTGTTCGGCACGTTGTAACTCTTGCGATTTGGTTTGAATTGCTTTTTCCAGTTCTGCCGCTTGCTTGTTCGCAAGCGAAACATCGAAGCGTCTCTGAAGCACCTGAACCGCATCTAAAGCAATCTGTAACTTCTTAATCGCCTTCGCTTTACTGGCGTCATTTGCACCAATCTGAATTACGTTTTGCTCAGTTTTTTCATCCACTGAGACCGTGATAGGAGTCAACGACCATGGCACCTTTGCTTTGGTGTGAAGTTCCGATTGGACAAACCGGCTCTGGAACATGCCGCCGACAATCGTTAGGGGAGTTGGTCCATTGGACAACGGCAGGGCACTTCCGCCAGAAGGCATCGTGAGCATCAAGTCCGCTTGCGCGCGCCACAAGGCGGGGCTCAGGAAGGTGTACAGGATTCCGGCAACGCCGAAAATGAGGCCCGAGACCACCAGTCCCTTCCAACGTTGGATCAGAAGAACAAAGATCGTATCGTTCATCCGCTTAAATTCCCACCGAGAGCAGATCAATATTGACCTGCCCTCTGATCTCAAACGCCACTTCTTGAACCTTCATTGGCGTCCTTACTTCACCAGGCTTCGGAATATTCCGTATATCAACGCCGCGCTGGTAATGGTCTTGACGGTCCGGTCAAAAACATCCCCTCGTCCACCTAGGGGCGAAATCATCACCTTTGTCGGTATGTAAATCACGTCGCCCAGCTCAATCCGGGTGCCCGGGGATGGTCGGGTGATCGATCCGGTGGGACGCAGGATGATGATCCTATCCGTATCGGCATCCGAGGTCACTCCGCCCGCCTTCACGATATAGTCACGAAGGGACTGGCCCGGCTGGAACACAAATGCTCGTGGTAACACCGCTCCCGGTCCATCAACGAGTACCGTCGAAGGTAGATCTGGCACCGTCACCACATCGCCTGGCTTCAGAACCACGTTCTCCGTCGAATTGGGATTCCTAAAGGCCGATTCAGCGCGGATGTCCATATTTCCGCCGATCAAACTGAATAGATCGCTACCCTGACGCGCGGGGGTAACCAGCTCACCTGCGCCATCGGTTGATGGTGGCGACATGGCACCAGCGGCCGCCGCCGCTCCTTGAACGCTACTGCCTCCGATAGCTGGAATCCCGAATGGGGAGGCACTTGCAGTCGTTCCGGCCAAAAATACGAGCCGATCAGCTTGCGCCTTTGCCACCGCTCGCTTATATTCATTGGTCTGAACGATGTTCAGTACTTCAAGCAACCGGGGTTGTTGCGAAACCTGCGCATTGGTCTTCATAAGGTCTGGTCTCCGAGCGAACTGGATGCCGTTTACCCATGCATCTGACCGTAAACCGCCAGCCTGTTTAACGAGATCGGTAAACCGCTGGTCTTTCCGAGTGAAGAAATAGGTGCCCGGATTCTTAACGGCGCCTTGAATCACGACCTGAATTGGCTCCGCCAAAATGCTGCTGTCGATTGGAACCGTTACCAGATCCTTATCGCGAATCAAACGCGTCGCTGCCGATTCCACCGCAACTCGATCAACATCCTGCCCTTCGGGCACGTCGGAAGCCGCAATCAACGCAAACTTTTCCGAGTTCGGCAACAATCCTCCAGCCAGGTCGATCAACGACGCAAGAGTCATTCCCTCGCCACGCGGGTACTCACCAGGGCGTTGCACGCCGCCCAGAATCCTAACCGTTCTGGACGCGAATACCTTAGCCTGCTCTTTGCGGTAGATCGTGAGTTTATCGCGGGACTGCAGCAAGGCGTTGCTGGTCAAATCTCCCATCAGCGCCTTTTCAATGTCAACCAATACCAACGCGCCCAGTGTCCCATCCAGGTTCGTTCGCTGTAAAAATGCTTGCGGAAGGTAAGCGTCGAGCTCGGGACCACCCGCCAAATTCACCAGGTCACGCACGGTCATGTCTTTGGCCAAGCCAAACGTTCCTGGCCGCTGCACCGCTCCCACCAGATCCACCGTGAATGCTGGTGTCGCCCGCCACTCGTCCTTAGTGTAGATTTTAAGGACGTCACGCGGCTTCAGGGGAACATTTGCTTGTGGATCCTTCAACAACGCCTTAGTAGGATCCAGAAGAATGACGGGCCCAGGCGTGCCGTCTTCATTAATTCTCTGAAGGAATGCATTCTCCTTATTTGCGTCCAACGTGAAGTTGCCCGCCAGCTCAATCAGGTCCTTGACACGCATGTTAGAGCCGAGCCGATACTGCCCTGGTCGCTGAACGGCGCCGGTGATCTTTATTTCTTCTTCTAGCGTCGCCTGCCATTGGGTCATGGTGTAGAGTGTCAAACGGTCGCGGGGCCGCAGTTTAATGTTAGAGCTTTCATCACCACTAATCGCCGCCGACGGGTTGAGAGAGAAGATTGGCCCCGGCGTGCCATCGTCGTTGGTTCTCTGAAGATAAGCGTGGTTCTTTTCTGCATTAAGCGTGAAGTTTCCGGCAACCTCTATCAGGTCCTTCACCGTCATTCCCGGGGCATACGGGAAGTTCCCTGGCCGTTGAACGGCACCGTTCACGTCGACAACCAAGTCAACCGTCGCCTTCCACTGATTAATGGTATAGACCTTCAATTGATCTTGGGCACGAAGGAGCAAATTGGCTTGAAGATCTCCGGCAATTGCTTTTGTGGGATTCACTAAGATAAGCGGACCGGGGGTGCCATCTTCATTAATCCGCTGAAGATAAGCATTTTCTTTCTCCGCCGTCAGGGTAATGTTGCCCGCAATTTGAAGCAGGTCCTTGACGGTCATGCCGACCGCCAGTGGGTAGCTTCCGGGGCGCTGCACGGCACCAATTATTTCGACATTTTTTGGAACCTGATCTTTCCAATCCGACAGTTTGTAGATGCGAACTTGGTCCCGATCATTCAACACTATGTCGTGCTTCGGATCACCTAGGGCCGCTTTCATCAAATTCACCCTCAGCAGCGGTCCCGGAGAGCCATCCGGAAGGTATCGCTGAACGCGGGCTTCCTCGGTATATGCATCGGGCGTCAGACCCTTGGCCGTGCGGATCAAGTCCGCCAGTCGCATCCCGTCGGCGCGATAGTAGACGTCGGGCTTACGAATCGCGCCCGAAATGCGAACTTGACGATCTCCTCGCCAGGCCACGTCATTTACGTCAAATATTTTGAGGGCGTCTTCTGGCAGTAACGCAATGTCGCTGGTGGGTACTTTCTTCAGCGCATCCGTTAAATTAATCCGAATAAGCTTCCGCGACCCATCTGGATTCATTCGTTTAACTTCGGCCACCGTTCGATCGGCAGCGGGAAGCAAGCCTCTCGCCATGGACACCAGCGTGCTCACCTTCATGCCCTTCTGATACGCATAGGTCCGCGGAAGCTCCACTGGTCCTTCGATTGATACAGAATTTCTGATGTCCGAACGAATACTAAAGACCTGAACTCGGTCTCCGTCGCGGACCACAGGATTTGAAGCGGGGACCTTTTTGGTCACGTTTACGTTTAGAAGTTGACGCTGTACACCCGGAATTACCGAGTCGATCGCAACGTTTTGCGAGATACCGGATGGTCGAATTCCACCGGAGAGGGAAAGCACGTCCGACAATGACTCGCCCCCCTTCAATTCGTACGACGCAGGTCGGTTGACTTCGCCCGAAACTTCCACCTGCCCCTGCTGAACATTAAAGAAAACAACGTCTCCGGGCTGAAGCGGAATGTCTTGTTTTGCATCTCCAAAGATCAAGAATCGATAGAGATCAAAATTCCGAACCGGCGAATTGTTACGTCGGAGCTGAATATTTCGCAGCGAACCACGCTCACTGGGACCACCGGTCGCCAGGATGAGGTTGAAAAGTGTAAACGTAGCCGGGACCTGATACGCGCCCGGCGCAAACGATTCTCCAAGAATCGTGACCGTGAAGGTACGAAGCTCGTCCAGAGTCAAAGACACTTGGGCATTCCGAACGTACCCCTGGACAGAATCTGTTACGACTCTCTGCGTCGAGGCCAGCGTCTGTCCCACGACAACAATCTTTTTACCAGACTGCGGAATCGTGAGGTACCCAAGGTTATCTACCGTTAGGTGAGCTTCACTTGGTTCCAACGTGGAGCTAGAAACCCGCAGCGTCAACTTGTCACCGGGGCCCAGTAGGTATGTCTGAGGCGGAGTCGCGACCACATTGCCGAGGTTAACCGGACCCGCAGGCCCGCTGAACGCACTCGTGTTGGTGCCCGTTGCTACCTGAGCTCGCGCCTGGGCAATCGCTTGCCGAGAAATGTTAAAGAATTCGTCACCAAATCGCGGAAGCCTTGCATTCGGATCCGGGGTACCCGGTGCCACCGTATCGGGGGCCCCTGGAATCATCTGGCCGTTCTGCGGAACCGTCCCAGGGGTAACAGTTCCTGGCGGGGTTCCTTGTGGCGCCGCTACCGGAGGGGTTCCCTGGGGCGGCGTACCTTGGGGCGGCGCTGCTGGAGGCGGAGTGCCTTGCGGAGTTCCTTGGGGCGGCGGGGTTGCCTGGGCAAACAAGCGTGCCGGATTGAATCGCGAACCCTTTTGCGAAAGCTCCTGCGCCACCGCAGGAATAACCGAGCTGAATCCCGCCAATCCGACGATCATCAGCAAGAACAAGACGTACCACTTTCTCATAACACAAGGCTCCGCAAAGGACTCCCGTCCGATGCGTGTCCGGAGCTTAGATTACCCATTCGCGGGGACCGCATCAACGAAATACGAATGCACCGAATCCTGATTTTTCAAACGGCAACCAACTCCCGTGCCGATTAAAATCGACAAAATGGGGCCTGACCAAAGTAGCCAGTCCCCGAGTGATTTTAGGTTTATTCGCAGTTGGTTATCAGTTCGTAACCTGGTTTCCGGTAGCCGGATCAACAACCGGAAGTCCACCGAGAGAGTAGGCCGCCGTTCCCCATGCGTACTTCGTCACGTCGAAGGTTGACAATGTGTTGCGGAACTTCGCACTGGTGTCGGAGAACACGTAGTTATTGCCTTGGTCGAATCGGCCACTGTTCGTGTAGCGAAGAGTGTGCGAAGCGGCACCATTGGTGGTGCGAAGGTCACAGCTAAATACGCCGCCGACCGTGCCGCGGCCAACCCACTTTCCAAGTTGATTGGAGTTAGCTCCACTCGTGGTAAGCGCTTCTAGAGGCAACTGAGAAGCCGAAGGAAGACTCGAGCCACTGAGAGCACCTTGGCCCTTAACGCCAAAACCAAAAGCCGGGCGGTAGGTTCGGAATTCTCCACCGGCGTCCGTTTGCATACAGAACTGCTTCTCCGTCGCCGGAGCCACCAGAATGGTTCCGCTCACGTTGTCAATGGAAGTTGCGCTTACAACGTTGGCAGTATCAGCCTCGCTGCGCTTTCGGCCAATCACCGATTGGTTAGCCACGTAGGAGATTCGGCCCACCTGCAAGGTGTAAACGCCAGCCTGGTAGCCCTGCTGCACGCAACCATTGCTCTGAATTCCCGGCTTACCAAATCCGCGGTTGTTGTTCGCCTCGTTATAGCATCCGGGAGCCCATCCGCCGATCGAGTCGGCGGGAGAAACGAAGATCTGCTCGCTCTTCATGTAGGGCAGAACCATCCAGCTCCAATGCACTTCGTTACCGGCCGAGTTGTTCTCCCGGTGGTTGCTCGGCATGAAGGTATCGTCACTGTCGGCGAGGTACAGGTACAAGCCAATTCCGATCTGCTTGGTGTTGCTTAGGTCCGATGTCTTCTTTGCCGCTGCCTTTGCCTGGGCAAAGACCGGGAAGAGGATGGCAGCCAGAATCGCAATAATTGCGATCACGACCAGAAGCTCGATGAGAGTAAATGCGCGTTTCATGGTAGATCAGGTGAACTAATCTGAATTAGTCTTCAGTTAAGTATCCCGAGCTTTCATTAATAGAAAGTTAAAACGCGTATTAATTTTCCGGTTTTCGATTGCTTCTTATGTTCCGACGGCTTCTCCGTGGACCGGCCACAAACCCCATTCTTCAAAGACGCTTACCGGCGGATTTACCATCGGTTGGCTTCAACCAGATGGAACTTCTTGCGGTTGCCGGGGCCACATCTGGAGACTGATAATCTGAAGGCTCGGGTCGGACATACGGCGTCACGGTTGCCGTGCCGTCAGCGAAGACCTGGAAATAACCAAATCCAAACGTCCTTCCTTCCGCTGGCTTCCAGTTTTTTTCCAACTTACTCCCTCCATTTCCGAATGTCGTTTGCAACGGTCTTGGACTTCCCGGCAGTGGGCAAATATCCAGCGCGTGAACGTGCGCGCAGACGTAGGCCCGCACCTTCCCGTGCCCAATCAGCGCGGCGACCATCTGATCCGCCACCGAGGGATCCACCGGCGCATCCCCTTTCACTGTCGCTGGGTCCACTAAATTTCGGTGTCCCAACACAAACACGGACTTGATCGACGCATTCTGCTCGGCATCATCCAGGTCGTCCACTAGCCAGGTCATTGGCACCAATCCGATTTTCGGCAACCCCGTCGCGGGATCGCTCACAGATATCGGAGAGTCTGTATTCAGAACCACAAAATGAACCGACCCGCGTGTGAATGAATAATTTCCTCCGCCATCTTCGTCCGCCAAGTCATTGGGATTCTGATCTCCACCGAAGGGTTTCTTAGCTGCCTTCGGCATGAGTCCATGAGACTTTACGAACTTTTGCCACACCGCTACCGTGTATGGATTCGTCAACTTGGCATCCCCTACTTTCCGATTGGTCTCGTGATTCCCGGGGATGGCAATCAGGTCCGTGCCTCCCATCGGCACCGTCTTCACCAATGAGTACCAAGCCTCCACCTGACGATTGAGGGTCTCTCCCTTGTCATCCGCATAGTTCATGACCAAGTCACCACCCACAAATAAGTAGTTCGGTTTCAACAATGCCACATCCTTTAGGTTCTGAATGAGTTGAGGAACGTTCGCCGTACTAGGATTTTGGTCCGTAACGTCCCCGCCATCGATGCGGTTGCAACCAAAAAAAGCAAACGTCAGCACTGGATTTGGTTCTGTGAAGGTCGGTCGCAAGGAAACGAGCGAAAGGGCGAGGGTGCTGATAATCATTTGGATTGGTGGGAGCGCTTTTTGTGGGACCGAATCAGGGATAACAG
>CANFJD010000071.1 GCA_947447315.1 Fimbriimonadaceae bacterium | reverse complement strand
CCCAAGCCCCGCGGCCAGAAGGGAGAAAACGACAAGCTTAATCCAGACTTCTCGATCAAGAACCGCCGAAGTTGCCGCCGCCAGTACGATGGCAGAGATAAGCGTGACCTCGTAAGACTCAAAAACGTCTGCCGCCATTCCCGCGCAGTCACCGACATTGTCGCCGACGTTATCTGCAATTACCGCAGGATTCCGTGGGTCATCTTCTGGAATTCCTTGCTCAACTTTTCCAACCAAATCGGCGCCAACGTCGGCTGCCTTGGTGAAAATTCCACCACCAACCCGCATGAAAAGGGCTGCCAGAGAACCGCCAAATCCAAAGCCGATCAGATATTTAACTGCAGATTCGCCGCCCAGCAATAGAATGGTCGATGCGCCAACTAGACCAATCCCGACCGTTACCAAGCCGGAAATGGCACCGCTTCGGAACGCTACTTCTAGCGATTTCTTGTAGCTGGTTAGCGCAGCAAACGCAACCCGCATGTTGCCATTAACGGCCATGATCATGCCGGCGTAGCCAGCGACATAACTGCCGGTTGCGCCCAGCAAGAAGGAACCTGCTACACCAAGCGCGACCCCCACGCCAGCCGAAAGATAAAGGCCAAACAGAGCGATGAACAGCACGGCTCCGAAGGCCGCCATCATGGTGACTTGCTTCTTCAGATAAGCGAGAGCGCCATCTTTGATCGCCTTACCGACGCTTTGCATACTTTCCGGGCCAGGATTGGATGCCATGACCCCGATCGACAAAACGTAAGCGTAGACCAGCGCAAGCACCCCGAAAAGCGCGGCAACCAGCAAGAGAATCTTGTTATCGTTACTGAACGACAACTTGACATGATCGCCTTCGGCAGCGAACGCGGAAAGCGGGGCTAGAGCCGCCAGCAATCCGAATGGACGTAGTACGCCATTACGTCGCGGTAAGGCGCGTGTGATGAATTCCATAAGAAGTAAAACTCCCTGACCCACTTCACGCTTCCGGGGCGCCCCCTTGGCCGCTGTTTTGGACAGACTTACCGAGAATATACCATTTTAAGGCGATTTTGAACCTAGCGAGGCTGGTTATTCGACATCGATCGAATTTCAGAAATCCCGTCGTGGATGCTCAATTGAACTTGAAGTATCTCCGCCTTCTTCTTCGTAATGCCTGTCAACATGGTTACGGGCAACTCATCGAGCATCTGCTTCACCTGATTCCGATTCAGAGCGAGCATGTGCTGAAGCGCCGAGATCAATTCTTCCGTTTTGCCGCCCTTACCCGTCAAGATCAACTCGTACAGATCGTCGTCATCCGTCACCGCGAACCCGGCAGCAATACGTTTTCGGGGGCGATCTGGGTCATCTTCATCGGTTGCAATTGGAATCTCCCTATTGCATTCTTCACACAACAAAACATCCGTCTTCTCGGAATAGTAGTTCAAAGTGTTGCAAAACCCGCACCGAACCTGATCCACCTTTAGAATGGCACCGTCTTTCACCGGAATGAGACGATTGCAGCTTTGACAAAGAAAATCAGAATCTGGAACTGCGGTTAGGTCGTTGCGATAAGTGCAATAAGGACAGTCACTCGCCACCCTTTCCACTTTCCGGATTTGCAATAAATGGAATCCGGCAAATCCCACTAGCCCAAGGCCGATGATCAGTAGGACGATGAATAGCGGTAATCCTGCGTTGTCGGCGCCCTTATAGTTGAACACCAGGGAGGCAAAAACCAGGACAAAAATCCCGCCGAAACCAACCATCAACGCTTTTTCGGCTAGCACCTCGATTACGTCAGATACGCGTTGAAAGCTTCTCATTCCTGCCCGGAAGTATAGCAACCGTACATACGTTGGTCAACAGTGACGAACCAACTTGCAGTGGAATTTCCGACTTTTTACCCTCAAGGAGTGGGCGTAGCTGGCGTCGAGTCAACGCTTTTGTCCAAAGGTTCGGCATTTGGATCACGGGCGGGCACGATAATCACCGTTCCATCTCCCTGGTCGAACGGAGTGAATGCATATTGCCGGCCAAGATCCTGCAGAATTTCGATCGAATTGACCCCACGGTAATCCACGGAAATCACTGGATCTGCCAAGCCGGGACCGATGCTCACACTGAATTTCCCTTGCTGCGCAACGGCTTCGACCACCAAAGAGAGTTTCGCGTTCCGGATCGCCAACGTCTGCGGAGCCAAATACGCTGGCCGGTCATCCGAGCCATTCCCACTATCCTGTATCGATGGGGGCACTGTTGGCTTGTGTTGTTCCGGGATTGTTTGATCGCTTCCAGTCTGCTTGGGAGTCTCTTCTCCATTTGGAGCAAAGCCTTGCGCCACCGAAGGCGTCTCCCTGTTAATGACCTGCTTCGGGGCAGACGACCGAGGGAGATACAAAAAAGCCGTCGTAATCACCGCCGCGACCGCCACCCCAACCATCCCAACGGCCAGCGGACTCCAAAATGGTCTCGAAACGGATTGAACCGCTGTGGGACGGAACTTTGGCACCTGCACCTTCTCCGCCATCGGTCGGGAGCCTTTAAGGCGATCAACCATTTGGAGCCGGTTGCCCAGTGTCTTTGCGTATTCCGGATACCGAGCGCGAAATTGATCAAACGCTGCCGGTGTACCGTCCTCGGTTAGTTTCCAGATGAGATCATCAATCTCTTTTGGGATTCGGCCGGGGGATCGACTCATTCGTCCTCGACCTCATCATAAAATAGTCGAAACCGCTCGCGCGCACGGTACAGCCGGGTCTTTGCCGCATTCACGTTGCATGCCAGCGATTCCGCGATTTCGTTGAGACTGAGTTCATCCCAATAGAACAATACTAGGAGAGCCCGGTCATTTGGAGACAGCTTTTGCATGGCTGTATGAACCTTTGGGTCAGCATATTCCGGCTCCTCTGGTTGCACCCGATCATTCGCTTCCGTTAGTTCAACGTGTTTATACTTAAACCGTGCTCGACGCGCTTGTTGAATACTTCGATTCACGGCCACGCGAAACAGCCAGGTACTGAATCGAGATCGCTTATCAAACCGCACCAAGTTGCGAAGGACGAGGGTGAAAATCTCCTGAACTGCATCAGCGGCCTCCTCCTGATCCAGCAGCACGCCACGTGCAATGGCAAAAACCTTATCGTGGTAGCGCGCGTATAATTGCTCGAACGCCCCTTGGTCACCCGCCAAAAACCGATCGACAAGGAGGACGTCCTCGTCGAAGGAAGGCGACTTAGTGCGATCAAGAGCGGCCGAAACCACAGGCACATTTTCGGACGTATTCGTTTCGGGCAAGGTCACGATTTCTCAATGGGGTGCAGTCGACGCTCAAACCCCTCCGGTATTTTCTTCGCGGCCAAAGCCAGCGGCACTGCTAAAGCAATCACGATGGCTCCTACGGCCACTCCGCGTCGCTTTTCGCCGATGACGGTCCAGCCGGCCGCAACCAAAACTGAAATTGGAGCAAGTGCAGGATAAACGTAGCGGGCCTGAGCTTGAAAATACTGCATGTTAAAACGGACAAACAGCACAAAGATAATGACGGTGTAAATTCCTAAAACAATTGCCGCCGCTTTGTTTGCCGTCAATCGAGTCAGTCCAGCTATCGCACCAATCGAGAGAATCGCTAAAGTGACGATGTAAACCTGACTGCCGCCATTTGGCCCCCCCGTGTCCGTCAGCCATATATTCATGTACCCAAAGGTGCCTACAAAGCTGCGCGCGGTCCACCAACCGACCATCTGTCCCCAGTAACTCGTCGGTCCAATGGCACTGATAAAGTCAGCGGCTTGTGGGGACCCAACAAACGCCTGGCTAAATACTTTCAGCGCAAAAGGGTCGCCGTAGTTCTGCATGTTGCGAGCCCACCAGGGACCAACAATTAACAGGGCCAGAACGAGACTTAAAAAAGGTCCGCTTCGCTTCCCCGAAACGGCACGATTTCGGAAGGTAAGCACTCCTGCTGCAAAGATTGCCACCAGTAATGCGGCTGCGGTGGTTTTGGTGAGTGCAGCCAGTCCCGCGCAAGCACCAACCATCAAAATCGACGTCATGTTCCAACCGTCATTAAGGCCGCGGACGATCCAAACCAGAGTCCATGTGGACAGTGCAAACAAGAGCGGATCATTCGAGACGGCTCCTGACAGCGCCAAATTCATCGGCAGAAAAGCCGTGATACTGGCCGCGAGCAGCGAAGTCGCGTCCGAAAACCGACAGGTTCTGGCCAAAGCAAACGTCCCTAGAACGGTCAAGACCCCAAGGAGTCCAGAAAGCAACCGCAACTTGGCACCATCCGCTCTCCCTTCTAAGTCCGGGTGAGATCCGGTCACCTTCGCCCACGCTGCCGCAATCGTGTAATAAAGCGGAGGCTGGTGAGCTTGATAGTTTTCGTAAAGGTTCGGGTCCTTGGGATCCAAAACTGGATATCGCCCCGATGCCATCAAGTCACGGACATAGTTCACGTGCTGCCGTTCGTCTGGCGCCCCAAGATCTTTCAGTTCCGCCTGGCGTCCCGTTGATGGATCTAGTCGCAGGTCAAAGCCCGCCGTTCGGTACGGCGTAATCGATGAAAACCAACTCGAAATAAGTAGGTGAAGAATGGCAATCGCCGCTAGAGTGAGTAGCGTATTACGAGGAATTGGTCCAGTTCCCCCGGTGCTCAAGTCACTCCCCGTCATCGCCCAAAATGTACCAGACCGGCGTAAACCGCATTTCCCGGATTTTGTTGTCTAGAAATCCAAAACTGGAGATAAAATGAGCTTGAATTGACGGTGAATCCAACCATGTCGAAGAAAGTCCTTACCTTTTCCCTAGCCGCTGTGGCCGTTGCCGCCATGGCGATCGCTCAAACTTCTTCAACTGTGTATGCCTCCTACCAGCAGGCATTAGCGAAGGCAAATTCGCTTGAAACCACATACTCGGTCTCGAGCCTCGGTGGAGCCACCGCAAGCTACGCAGTAACCCTCAAAAAGCCTAACCTTGCCTACATCGACACCCCGACCTCCGTTTTCGTTGCCGATGGAAAACAGGTGACCACTTTCAGCAAGAGCGATAAGGCATTTTACAAACAGCCACAAACCCCCGAACTTCTTAACAATTTGTTCCAAGGTGATGCCCTCAAGCTCTGGGGTGGCTTCTTCGGCGCACCAATAGCAAAAGGCTTGACAAAGGATCTTCCGGCTCGGGATCGGAGCGGCGAATCCTACCCCGGATTTGAACTTTCATCCACGGGAAGCAAAGCATCGGTTTACGTAAGCGGTCGTGATTACATCGCCCGGCAGGCCACTTTTGACGCTGCCAACACTGCCACCGTCGTCCTGAACACCCGAAGCATGACAATTGACGGAAGCGTTCCGAACTCGCGGTTTGCTTTTAAGGCGCCAGCCGATGCCAAGGAAGTTGATGCTGCCGAACTAAATGCCGTTAAGTGGGTCACGAGTCTCGACGAAGCCAAGAAACTAGCCGCGGCTGGAAACAAGAAGATCTTTGTTGACTTTATGGCTACTTGGTGCGGACCGTGTAAGTTATTGGAAGCTCAGGTCTTCACGACGGAGAAATTCAAAAAATACGGTTCCAAGCTTGTGTTTCTGAAAGTTGATGTTGATGCCCAGAAGGCAGTCGCCTCCGCATACGAAATCAAAGCGATGCCAACCCAGATGGTTCTCTCAAAGGACGGATCCATCCTCAGTAGCACCGTCGGATACGGCTCCCCCGAAGGCTTCTACTCCTGGTTAGACGGAGCCCTCGGAAACTAGCCTTCAGGAATCCTCGCTTTAGGCGGTAGGTTTACAATCGGTAAACCTACCGCATTCCAATTTACTGGATCAGTTTGGGTTCAACAGAATGGAAGTTCGGGTATCCTTTGCCCCACTAACGGAGCTTATGTCGACCTTAACCACCGACCAAGCGCCGGAGATGAGCATGGAAGCCAACTCCGAAATGCTAGGTACAGCACACGCCAACGGACGTAATTCCGAAACCCGAAAGACCATTTCTTCAGAACCCCGACCAAGCGATCTGTTGTCGCGGGAAGACTGCCTTGAAATGTTTCGTCAACTGTATTTGGCCCGTTACTTTGACGTACGCCTGATCAAGGAAAAGAAGCGTGGTCGACTTCGCGGCACTCTCTACTCTTCCCACAACCAAGAGGCAGTGCTCGTGGGATCCCTGTTCGGGCTCAAATCAAGCGACTGGATCTCACCGATCCACCGCGACATGCCGGCATTTTTCCTAAAGGATCTGCGGGGCAAATGGGGCGAAGCAGAACGTAGCGGAATGTCTATCCAAGAGGTCTGCGCTCAGGTGTGGGGGAAAGTTGGATCACCTGGTCGCGCCCGTGACAACTGGTCTCACATTGGGTCAAAAGCCAAGCACATCATTCATTCCACCTCTATGCTGGCCGGAACAATACCTGTGGCCGCCGGTGTGGTCTACGCTGATCGAAGTCGTGGCGGCGATGCCGTATGTCTCACGTTTAACGGCGAAGGTTCAACGGCACAAGGCATTTTCCATGAGGCAATCAACTTTGCTGCCGTCCACAAACTGCCGGTGGTGACGATTGTCGAGAACAATCAATGGGCATACGGAACGCCAGTGTCCCAGGGTTCGCCCGTAACCGACATCGCCGACCGCGCGCGTGGTTTTGGCATTCCTGGCTACATTGCTGACGGTCAGGATGTTTTTGACGTGTACGACAAGGTTGCCAACGCAGTCGCGCACGCCCGGGCAGGAAACGGCCCCAGCATCGTCGAATGCAAAACATTTCGCGCCTATGGACACGGAGATCACGATGATGACCGCGCCAATCGGTATCGCGACCAAGAAGAAATCTTAATGGGACGTTTGCGAGATCCGATCGCGGTATGCCGAAAGCTTTTGGTAGATCGAGGATTCCTCACCGGTGACGCGGCAACGGCATACGTGGCGGAAGGCAAGAGCGCCACTGACGCCACCAATGACGACTTTCCCCCAGAAGTTGTAGATTTCTTAAACCAAGGCATTGAATTTGCCATCGCTTCCCCGCTGCCCGATGCGGCCGAAGCCGGACAGTGGGTCTTCAAGGAGGCTGAATAAACATGGCGATTGCTGAACCACTCGTATCTGCGGCAACCGCAACTGGCCCGGTAGCAAAGAACTACCTCACGGCGCTAAAAGAAGCGATCAGCGAGGAAATGGGCGCCAACCCGGAGATGATCTCAATGGGCGAAGACATCGGTTTACTCGGCGGTGCCTTCGGTGTTACCGATGGCCTGCTTGATAAGTACGGTCGAGAACGTGTTATCGATATGCCCATCTCCGAGGGTGCCATCGTCGGCGCTGCCGTGGGAATGGCCCTCAACGGAAAGACCGTTATGGCCGAAATGCAATTCATCGATTTCATTTCGTGCGGCTTTGATCAGATCGTTAATATGATGGCGACGTACCATTACCGAACGGCTGGCGAAGTAAATATCCCCGTCGTTGTTCGCGGCCCTGCGGGAGCTTATGGTGGCGGTGCGCTCTACCACAGCCAAATGAACGAAGCCTGGTTCTGCAATTCCCCGGGTCTTCGCGTGGTCTGTCCCAGCACCCCATACGACGCAAAGGGACTTCTCAAACAGTGCCTTCGCGACGGAAATCCCACCATCTTCTTTGAGCTCAAAGAGCTATATCGTAAGAACGAAATCGCCGAAATTTTGCCGGAAGAGGATTACACCGTTCCGCTTGGAAAGGCGGCAATTCGACAATCTGGTACCGACATTACTCTCGTTTCCTACGGGCAAAACGTTTATCACTGCCTTGCCGCTGCGGAAGAGCTGACCAAGCTAGGCCTTTCCGCCGAGGTGATCGATATCCGTTCGCTGGTTCCGCTGGATGAAGAAACAATCTTCAAATCGCTGGCGAAAACTAATCGGATCATCGTAGTAAATGAAGCCCCGATGACGTGCGGATTTGCCGGTGAGATTATCAGTCGGGTGACCACCAAGGCATTCGATCTGCTCGATGCGCCCCCGGTTCGCATCACTCGACTCGATACGCCAGTGCCTTGGGTGAAACCGCTCGAACTGTTCGTTCTGCCATCGGTAGAAAAGATCGTGAAAGCGGCTCTCGCCACCGTCAAGTACTGATTGCTGTATTCTTCGAAGCGTGATTCTCACCACGCTTTCGATGATCATGGCTGCCGTTAATACGGCCACGGTTCCAGCCCCGATCAATAACGACTGGTGGATGGGCCGGCACCGGGCTATGGCGCAGCGGGCTCAGCAAGGCAACGTCGACCTGGTACTCATCGGTGATTCTATCACCCACGCCTTTGGTGGCCAACCGGATACCGGCGATAGCTTTCACAATCGAGGCAAGGACACATGGGACCTGTTTTTCGGTGATGCCCGGACGCTGAACCTCGGAATCAGCGGCGACCGAACGCAACACGTGTTATGGCGACTGGATAATGGCGAACTCGACGGAATCAATCCGAAAGTGGTTGAGATCATGATCGGCACCAACAATGTCGGTTCAAACACGCCCGAGGAAATCGCCGAAGGCGTCGTCGCCGTGGCCGACCGTGTCCACGCAAAGCTGCCGAACGCAAAAATTCTGCTGATGGGGGTTTTCCCGCGGGCAACCGTTGAATCTGCCCAGCGAAAAGCGGTCGACGATGTCAACGCCATCCTGGCGAAAATGAAGCTTCCGCAGGTCACCTATCTCAACATTGGCCCCGTGTTTCTCGATAAGAAAGGGGAAATCCCTGATGCGGTCATGCCCGACAAACTTCACCCGATGGCCTACGGGTATCGCCTCTGGGGGATGGCGATGGAGCCGACATTATCGAAATTGCTTGGACGCAGACCAATCACCCAAAATAACCCGATGAATAGCGCGGTCGTACCGGTGACTCATAACCGGGATTTTGCCCTCTACGACTGGGATACCCGTCACCAGTTTGTGATCACTTCCCTCCGCGCTTCGAATCCGCGGGTGGTGTTCATTGGTGATTCCATCACGCACCGCTGGGGCGGCTCCCCCATGGGGCCAGGTGATAATACACCGCCAACAGGACAAGCCATTTGGGATGTTTACTTCAAACCGTGGGGAGCGGCAAACCTCGGTTTTGGATGGGATCGAACCGAGAATGTACTCTGGCGAATTGAACAAGGCGAGCTGGATGGCATCCATCCGGAAGCATTCGTAGTCTTGATCGGAACAAACAATATTGGATTCAATACGCCATCTGAGATTGGTGATGGCGTCCGCGCCATTACCGAATCGATCCGATCCCGCCACCCGAAGGCAAAGATACTGCTTCTCAATGTTTTGCCGCGCAGCGAGAAAGCGGATTCGCCGGATCGGATCGCAGTCGCGCATGTAAATCGAGAACTAGCCCGGATTTCGGGCGTGGAGCACTTGGATATTGGTTCAGAGCTACTGCAGCCGGACGGATCCATCGCTTCCTCCACGATGGGCGATTTCCTTCATCCAACGCAAGATGGTTACCGGGTGATGGCTCGCCGGATCGATCAAGCATTGAAAAAGATGCTGCGATAATCCGGGCTTAGATCCAAAATTCTTCTTCAAAACGTATTACAATATCCACTCATGACACTCACCATCGATGGGAGCTCCGTGGAGCAGACGCTGGCCGGGCCGGAGCAGCTGGACGCCATTTGGAATGTGATCTCACGATCGCACATCATGCGATTTTGGCCAGGGATCAGTTCCCAAACCGCCCTGTCGGAGTGGATTGGTGGGCCGTCACGGTCCGTGTGGCTCACCCACTCGCCAGAGGATGGCTACGGCTTAGGAATAGTGGCATTGGCAGAAAGTGAGATTGATGGTCAGCCGGAACGGGTGCTATCTTACGCCTTTGACCGGTGTCTTGCCGGACGGGCTTGGGCGTTGGAGAGCATTCGAGCAATTGAGACTGAGCAGAGTCTGGACCGTGCAGTTTGCCTGATCGGTCCGGCAATGGCAAATTCGGAACGAGTCGCGAAGGCAGCCGGATTTGTATTTGAACGCGAGGTAACGATGGCCGGGGTTCCCTACCGAGTATTTCGATTTGCCGGGTGACATGCCTCTTTAGGATAGAAACGGCGTAGCGCCGGGATAACCGTTCGTGACTAGCTATGGATCCTGAGATTAATCCATTGCCCTAAGAGTTCGAGTCCGCAGTGCCTTAGAACAAAACCCTCCGACGAAGATCGGTTGGCGGAGATACGGCCTAAATACAAGATGGATTTTCTGGAGGCGGCAAATACACGGGTTGTCACTCGATGAAAGATCCTTAGGCCGCGAATTTCATTCGCAAGTACGTTCGCTCAGGCTCAGAAGTGGTCAACTCAAGCGCAGTACGAGCGGACGCCTTGGCCCCATCAAATTGACCAAGTTGCCAAAGGCAGTGCGCGCGAGTGACGTGATAGGGCTGAAAACTCTCGGCGACCTCGGGGTGCAATCTGGCGAAGTGG
>CANFJD010000070.1 GCA_947447315.1 Fimbriimonadaceae bacterium | reverse complement strand
TCCATCGTCAGGATTCCGCTACCGCCGCGTCCCTGGACTCGGTAATCGTCCAGCTTGGTTCGCTTACCAAATCCCTTAGCGCTCACCACCAGGAGCGATGCTTCCTCGTCAACTACCGCGGCAGTGACGACGGCGTCGTTCGGCTTTCCTTCCTTGAACACCAGGGCTTTCACGCCACCGGCCGCACGCGATCGGCTCGTTGCATCCTTCTCGTTAAAGCGAATGCTCTGGCCTTCTCGAGTCACCAGAATGATGTCGTCATTGCCGCGCGTTCGGAGCACCCAACCCAGTTCGTCGCCCTCGTCGATGTCGAACGCCTTGATGCCGTTGCTTCTTATATTGGCAAACTCGCTAAGCGGAGTCCGCTTGATCTCAGCTTCGTGTCGCTTACCAGTTCCACGGGTGATCATCGCCAAGTATCCTTCCACGTTCAGATCCTTGATCGAAATCGTAGCCGTTACCTTTTCTCCACCGACAATCTGGATGTAGTTGATGATCGGCATTCCCCGGGCATAGCGTCCGCTTTCGGGAATCTCGTATGCCTTAAGTCGGTAAACGCGACCCAAGTCCGTGAAGAAGAGAATGGTGTGGTGAGTCGAAACCTGGAACAGGTGCGCCGGCTCATCATCCGCCTTCATCGTGTTGTTAACACCCTTACCGCCCCGCTTTTGGGCCCGGTAAGCATCAATCGCTACGCGCTTAATGTATCCGTCACGGCTGATCGAGATGATAGCCTCTTCGTCGGGAATCAGATCTTCTTCTGAAAATTCACCCGCTTCCCGTGCCTGAATCTTGGTCCGTCGCTCGTCGCCGTGTTTGTCGCGGAGCGCGGTTACTTCGTCCACCAGAACCTTCGTGAGACGAACCGGGTCCGTGATGATGTCCATCAGGTTCTGAACCTTTAGCGCGGCATCCTTAAAGTCCTGCTCCAACTGCGATTGATCAAGCTGAGTCAATCGGCGAAGTTGCATGTTGAGGACGGCGTTGGCCTGGAACGGACTCATTTCAAAGCGGCGCACCAGTTCGGCGCGCGCCGTTGCCGTATCTCGACTGGCGCGGATCAATGCGATGATCTCATCCAGGAATCGCCGGGCAATCTGATAACCCTCGTTCAGATGGAGATCTTCCAGCGCCCGATACAGTTCGTATCGCGTTCTTCGCTCAATCACGATCCGTCGGTGATTGACGTACTGGTCCAAGATCACCAGCAACGGACACGTTCGCGGCGCAAAATCTACCAACGAAAGCATCGTCGCCCCGAACGTGGTGCGAAGGTTGGAATGCTTGAGGAGATAGTTCAGCGCCTTATTCGGATTTACGTCGCGGCGAACTTCAATTTCAATCCGCATTCCCCGCTTGTCCGAGTAGTCCTGAACGGTGAGAATGCCATCAAACTTCCGCTCTTTGGCGATCTGAGCGATGGATTTGATCAGGTTTTCTTTATTAACCTGGTACGGAATCTCCGTTACAACGATAACGGATTTGCCGGCATCGCCTTGCTCAATCATCGTCTTGGCCTGCATCACGATGGAGCCACGACCGGTTTCGTAGGCACTGCGAATACCCTTGGTCCCCATGATGATCCCGTAGGTCGGGAAATCCGGACCCGGAATGATCTCCATGACCTCGTCCAGGGTGCATTCTGGATTCGCGATTCGATAGAGAATGGCGTTGCAAACCTCCGTAAGGTTGTGCGGGGGCATATTGGTGGCCATGCCAACCGCGATGCCCTGCGACCCGTTGCAAATCAAATTGGGGAACTTACCCGGCAGAACCGTCGGTTCGTTCGTTGTCTGAGAATAGTTGGGAATCCAGTCGACCGTCTCGCGATCCAGGTCTTCCATCAACTCCATCGCCAGCGGAGTCAACCGAGCTTCGGTATATCGCATGGCTGCCGGGCTGTCGCCGTCAATGCTGCCGAAGTTTCCTTGACCATCAATCAGCGGGTACCGCAAACTCCATGGCTGCGCCATACGCACCAGCGTTGGGTAGATAACAGCCTCGCCGTGAGGGTGATAATCGCCGCTGGTCTGTCCACAAACCTTCGCGCACTTCACGTGACCAGAGTCAGGCGTGATATTCAGCGTCCTCATCGCATAGAGGATTCGTCGCTGAACCGGCTTCAACCCGTCGCGCACGTCGGGCAAGGCACGAGCGATGATGACGGACATCGCGTAGTTCACATATGAACGCCCCAGCTCTTCGGCAACGTTCACGGCGGAAAGGTTCGGATTCTCGGCCACAGTTCAACTTTCGCGTAGTAACTCGCGAATATATAGGTTACCCCGCCCCGCGCAGTAAAGCCCAATTGCCGCACCTAAACATGGCGTAACACCAATCCATGTCACATTTTAAAGGCTACGGAGATTTGATACGAAAAACTCAAAAAACCCGTCTGACAACCAGGAACAAATTATAAGCGCGCTTTAGTCATACATGTTGATTGCCGGAACTTGGTCCAGCAATTGGTCTTTATTACTATTGATTGCGGCTTGTTTAGGAGAAAGTTGTGCACGGAGTATTTGGCAAATCGGCTTTGATGGCTCTGATCGCCATTTCCGGGCAGTACCCGCGAATCCCCTTCTTCCCGGCCGAGGCGTTTGATCGGAGTAATGGGCTCGAGATCAAGATTAATTCAGCCGCTTTCACGACTCGGTTCCAGTACGAGCGGGGGTGGGAAATCGCGAGCAAGGGTCACAAACTACTTGTCCTCAAGTACACCCTCGCGAATACAGCGGACACCGCTCGCGAATACTCGCGCACCGCGCTAAATTTTGGAGTTTTGCTTCCAAACGGAGAAAAGAGGAAGGTACTCACCATCCCGGAAAAACTTCTGGCAAACCCAAAGGTGCAGATTAACGCAGGTCAATCGATATCCGATGTCACGTGCCTTGAAGTACCCGCCGAAGTTGAGGTGCCAAACCTCCTTCTTTACATGAATCGAGACGAGAGGCCTTTGGCTCTGAACGTCAAAATCGAAAATCAGTTGGGAATATTTGGTCGTCCCGCCTCAAACGTAAGCCTCGACGAAGCCGAAGCTAATTTGAAGGAGACGCTCCGTTTGGGTGTATGGAACGTTCAGCTTTCCAAGCCAGCCTATACGCCCGATGCTCCCAGTTTCCGGGTGCAAGCTCCCCAAGACTTTGGCTACGCGATCGTTCCCGTAAAATTTGAAAACCCGCTGGGTTCCAGCCAGGGCTTGACCGCATACGCAATGCGGTGGGAGGCCACCACAACCGACGGAAGGCCGGTTAAGTGGTCACGAATGCTGCTTGATAACGACGGTAACGGAATGGATCAAGAAGTAAAGGGCCGCGGTTCAGCATCTGGTCGACTCGTTTTCTACCTACCCGCCGGTTCCAAACTCGGGTCAGTTAAAGCACTGGACCCCGCCTCCAGCCGGTCAATCACCGTACGGATTGACTAAACGGCAAACCTCCGCGAGACCGCCGTCGTAGTCAATCTCATGGATCGGTCCGTAGTCATTATCGGAGTTACGGGCTTTCTGGGTCGTCACCTTCAAGCTCATCTTAGTAAGCAAGGCTGGCGCGTAATTGGCCTAAAACGTGGAGAAAACGGTTGGGATGGAAAGTCCCGCGGGCCGTGGGAGTCTGCTCTCGCTGGTGCTACGGCAATCGTAAACCTGGCTGGCGCCCCCATCACGCTGCCGTGGACAACGACGAACCGCGAGCTCATTCTCCGGAGCCGGGTAGAGAGCACACATGTGGTCGGTCAGGCCCTATCAGAAATGGCGTCGCCACCCATTTGGGTTAATGCGAGCGCCGTTGGAATCTATGGAAATCGTGGCGACGAACTCCTCACGGAGAATTCCGCTCCCGGATCCGACTTCTTGGCCGAAGTCTGCGTGAAGTGGGAGGCCGCCCTCACCCAGTCGCCTCCATCTCCGTCTCCGCGAATCGCGCTCCGTACCGGCATTGTCTTTGGTCCCGATGGCGGCGCGTTGACGCCGCTGGCAAAGCTTGCGCGCATCGGACTAGGCGGGCAACTCGGAAATGGCCGTCAATGGATGCCCTGGATCCACATTCGCGACCACATTCGCTTGGTGGAATTTCTCATCGAATCGAATATTTCTGGTGCGGTGAACGCCGTCGGCCCGGTCCCGGTTGAAAATCGCGAGTTCGCAAAAATTCTGCGGCAAACCGTTCACTTCCCGATTGGAGTTCCCACCCCCGCCTTCGCCCTCACCGCGGCCAGCAAACTCGGTGGACCGGATCCATCCGTTCTGCTGAACAGCACTCGCGTGGTTCCACAGCACGCTTTGGACGCAGGTTTTCGCTTTGAATACGGCAACCTTGCGTCTGCATTGGCCGATTGTCTGGGGCGCTCGCCATAGCGTCCGGTAAACTCATTATTTCGTGAGAGAGCTTCTTTCAGGAAGCACCCCGGTTACCATGACGATTACGCGCGAGGACCTTAACCCCTGCACGGTGAAACTGGAAGTAATTCCCACCGAAGAGCAGGTAAAGAACAGTTTTGACAAAGCCTTTAAACAGCTATCTAAGAAAGTGAAGCTGCCCGGCTTTCGTCCGGGTATGGCACCGAAGGCCATGATGGAAACGTTGATCCCCAAGGAGGATCTGTACGAGGAAGCCGCTCAGCAGCTCATCCGGGCCACGATTCCAGCCGCCATCAAGGACCAAGGCTTGGAACCCGACAACACCACCCGACCATCGGTTGAGCTTCAAGAGCTTTCCGACGAGAGTGGCTACTCGGCCAAGTACACCGTGAAGGTTCCGTTGCCGCCCAAGGTCGAATTGGCTGGGTACGACGGACTCACCGCCGAAACCGAGGAAATCGAAGTTTCGGAAGATGAAATTCAGCAACAGCTGGACGAGTTCCGCCGCCGCCGCGGTGAGCGCACTCCCGTAACCGACCGTGGCGTTCAGGAAGGCGACATCGCCGTGGTCTCCATCAAGGCCAACGATGGAGATCCGAGAAACTTCATGGTCATCGCCGGTAAGTCGTTCCCGTCCCTTGATGAGACCTTGACCGGTATGAAGGTTGAGCAGATCAAAGGGGTCGAACTCTCCTTCCCCGATAATTTCCAAGATAAGGACTGGGCCGGAAAATCATTCCACGCTTGGGTAACGCTCAACTCTTTGACTGGCGTAACCCTTCCGGAACTTGACGACGATTTCGCCAAGAGCCTGGAAACCGAAAATGTCGATGACCTGCGCGAGCGTGTTCGCAACGGCATTCTTGGTGCCAAGCAGATGATGCAGTTTGAAGTTTCAACCGACAAACTGATCAATGATCTGCTTGAAAAGAGTGATGTTCACGTAAGCGATAACATGTGGGAAGCTCTCGCCGATCGCCGACTACGCGAGACCGCCGAAGAGCAAGCCAAAGAACGCAAGTCTTTGGAGCAGCACGCCCAAGAGCAGGGCATGACGCTTGACGAATTCGTCCAAGCATGGCAAGAGCGCGCCAAATTTGAAGTTCAACGCGCCCTGGTGATTCAGCAGGTGTTCGCCAAAGAGCAGATGCAGCTAACGAACGAGGATCTCAATCAAGAGCTCATCTACATGGCTGCGGAATACAACCAAAAGCCGCCGGAAATGCTGAAGACCCTTCAGGAGAACAACGCTCTCGACGAACTTCAGTTCCGCAGCATTCAGCGACGAGTGCGCTCGTTCCTTCTAGAACAAGCAACCGCCGCAAAGTAATAGCGGCCAATTGCGCAGTTAAAGGCCCCCGCTTAGCGGTGGGGGCCAGACCAGCCATCGATAAACACGCCCAGATCGCGGGCGGTCTGATATTCCATGGCATCGGTGGTCACCGTCTTTAACTGACCGCAGGCTTCTGCGATGGGCACTGTGGTCATGTGAAGCGAGTTGTACGCCACCATCACATTAAATTCGCCTCGGTGCACTGCCTTCATGGCTTCCACCCCGTATGCCTTCGCCAAGATTCGGTCGGCCGGATTGGGCGTTCCGCCGCGTTGAATGTGCCCCAAAACGGTTCCCCGCATGTCAAATTCGCCGGGAGATTGCGCTTCGATATCCCGCAAAAGCCGGTTGGAAACGCCTCCCAACATTACTTCCGACGACGACCCCGCGGTTGAAACCAGCTCATCCTCAATCCGCGCTCCTTCGGCCACCACCACGATGCTCGATCCGTAGGCCTGCTGGCGGAAGCGCAGGTACTCCACCAAATCCGCCACCTTAAATGGAAACTCTGGCAACAAGATCGCGTCCGCGCCACCCGCCAAACCGGCTCGGATCGCAATCCAACCCGCATGGCGACCCATTGTCTCCACAAATAGCACGCGATTATGACTGCTTGCCGTGGTATGGATACGGTCCATCGCTTCCACAACCACCTGCACCGCCGTCGAAAAACCAAACGTTCGATCTGTCGCACAAAGGTCGTTGTCGATGGTCTTCGGTACGCCGACAATGTTAACCCCGAGTTCGGCCAACTGGAGCGCACCACTCAACGATCCATCTCCGCCAATCACCACCAGGGCATCAATGCCGATGGAATCCAGGTTTTCCTTGGCCATCTCCAGCACGTCACTCGGAATCCGGCGAACTCCGCCAGCCCCGACCTTGGCCCCAAACCTGCCGCGATTAGTCGTCTTAAGAATGGTGCCGCCGAGAAAGGCGATACCTCGAACATCTTTCGCTTCTAAAGGTCGGTATTTCATTGGCGACAAGACACCTTCCCAACCCTGCTCAAAACCTACGAACTCATAGCCCATAGGTAATCCAGTTTTGACAATACTGGCAATGACCGCGTTAAGTCCGCTGCAGTCACCGCCGGACGTGAGAATTCCTACTCGCTTCATAAACTGGAAACGCTAGTGTACGCTAGGTGACCGCGGTTTCCGCGTTAAATATCAGTCGAGCAACCGGTACGATGCAACAATACGGGCCATTCTCTGCATCGTAGTGAGGTGCTCAGTCGGTCGATAGGCGGCGTGATTTAATCGCTCCATTTCCCAAGCTAAGGCGTCAGACGACTTCTCATGCGCGCTTGCATATTTCCGCCCCGCCTTAACGCCACCCAGCAGAATTGACAGCTCAAGCGCGGTAGCCGTGTCCACCAGCGGTACCGCACGGTTCAAAAGCCGGTCCAACAAATCCTCTTCCCGAAAAGTCCGGAACCACGGAATCGCCGTCTCCCGCACCAGTGACGCAACCGTGGCGTAGTGCTCTGGTTCCATCGTTCGCGGCCACGAATGAATCCTCGGCGGCAGATCAAGCTCACCCACATTGCCAGAACACACCAAAACCGGTGCCCGCGATACCGGCTCCCAGTATCGAGCTCGCATCTCTCGGAGCGCGTTATTTCCCAAATGGACCGTTATTCGAATTCCGCCTAGGGGCGACGTAGAATCCGGGCGTATAACCACCTCCTCAATCCAATCATCGAGTCGGCGCTCAAACAACGGAGTCCCTCCATTTTGAAACCTCCGGAATCCCGGCGAGCGCATGGCATCCTCAACGTTTCGGGCTAACTGTGCCGAAACCGTAACCGCCACCTCGGGAGCAACCTCCGTCTTTCCCGCAAAAATTCGCTTTCTCACCCTAAAGTCCAGGTATTTACGGGGTTGATTGCACAACCGGAGAAGGTGGCTGTACCGACAGCGTCGCATCCGCAATCGAATGCCCTGCCCGCGCTGGAGTGGCTCGCGGTAGCCAGATTGTAGCCCCCACATTTCCTACCTGAGCTCGTTCAGTACCGACCGCCGCGGTCCCACCCGGAATCTGGATGGAACTCGCATCCGAAATCGCAATCCCACCGGCGGGACAAACCTTTTGCACGTGCGCCGCCACGTCGATGACATGCGAAAAGTTGACGCTGGTGATGTCCGTTCCGTCGGGCATATTCACGGTCCCCGTGTGGATCCCACACCGTAACACGATCGGCTCCCCGATCTTGTTACGAAACTGGTTTAGCTCCACAAGGCCAGATTGAATTGTCCGGGCCGCGGCGTACGCGCTGGCTGGGTTCTCGAAGGCACAAGTTACGCCATCTCCCGCCGTACTGTGTACGCGTCCTCCATTTCGCAAAGTAATCCGCTCGACAAACCGGTGATACTCACTAAACGTGTACTCCACGCTGAGCACGTCAGCTTTTTCCTTCATCCGCGTTGAGCCCACGATGTCCACGCTCAAAAACGTCACTCGTTGCTCTCCCTGCTTCAGCTTGTCCTGCAATTGCACCAATTGCTGAAGCAATTCTTGGCGCTCTTTTGCCGGGTCCTTCAGGCCTAGCTGAGGACGGTACTTCTCCAACAGGCGGTACAACATCCACCCCCCAACCGCCGATCCAATAACAATCGGAATAATCGCGGTGGCATGGATACGTACGGGAGCTTGGAGAATCAAACTAAAGATTGCAAACATTCCGAAGCAACCTCCTCCCAGAATCACACCGTTAATCGCCGCCCCTTTCGGATCCCGCGAAAGCAACATGTTCCACCCACCCACGGCCATAAAGATCGTGGCTACCATTGTCAACACGCCGTAATTGCCAGCACTACTGCCAATCTTCCATTCCAGAGCCCACATCAAAGCCGCCAGGGCCGACATCAAGCCGGAAAGGACGAACCGTCGTGTGTTCGGTTCCAGGGTGAGATACTGGGCGCGAATCGTCTCTAGTGGATTCGTCCGCTGCTTGTCGGCCCGAATCTTGACCGCTAAACGAACGTATTCTGCCGGCGCGCCGGTAGCTTCGGCTACCGCATCAATAACCTCCTCATCCAGCAACCCACCGTTCGCCGCCCGCAGCCGTTGGGCAAGCACCAGCATCTGATCAACGCTGTCTTCCGAAAGCGCTGGAATCGGGCTCACGCGAAGGGCATCCCCCTCTCGTTCAGGTGCGCTGTAGAGATCCACTTCTCACGAAAATTCTACTATCGCCGGGGGACCTTATGACGCCATCGCGCTAGATATCCTGCGAATTCGTCTCAAACTTGTGCCTGACGGAATCCAAACAAAAATAAAACCCCCTTCCGACTTCGGAAGGGGGTTGAAAATCTGGCGCTTGCTTAGAGGCCGCAACCAGTCAAATCCGGTTCCGGAGCCGTCTTCGGTACCAACAGGATATTGGAATCCAAATTGTTCGTGCCAACGGTCAACGTAGGCAACGTGACCGAGCAAGAAACGTCTCCCGCCTGGTAGCCCAGCGAATTGTAAGTGAAGATCTTGCGGAACTTGCTCGGAATCGATTCACTCACGATGAGCATCTTCTTTGCGTTCAACGGTACCGAAGCCCGGAAAACACCAAGGTTCGGCTGTTGTACTTTACCGACCAAAACCCCGTCGGAATCGTAGAACTCCAGCGAGACTCCGCGGACGGTTGTACCGTCGGTCGAATTCACGACCTTCGCTACCAGAGTTGCCTGACGTGGCTTTACCGAGTACGGCGCGTAGTATTTCTTTCCGAGGTAGGTGGTTCCTACGAAGAACGGAGCCACGGTTGGAACGGCCCCCGCGATGTACAGGCCAGAATTAAGTCCAAGTGAACCGTAGGAGCTACTCGTGTCCGAAGAAACCCAGTCCGTGGCCGGCAGAATCGTTCGCTTACCCGACGAATCGTAGCTCGCCAGTTGAAACTGAACCGTCTGGTTAGCCTCAATGTTCTGCGTGTCCTGATAGACGTAGTTAGCCGGATCGCTGGGCAACGAACCGCCCGGAGCCACAATGGCTTCCACCACGGTATCGGCGCTGGGCGTCGGGAGGCCGCCGGTAGAACCGGTTCCTCCGGAATCGTTACCTTGGCCAGCGCAGCCGATCAAGATTGCGGCGAGCGAAAACGCCATGAACAGTGGAGCGAGCTTCATCCTTCCCTATTATGCCAATCTCGCGAGAGATTAGCTATCTTGAGACGCGATCAACGCCCGCGAAGATTCACCTTGGTTCAAATTCGTTTCCATCTCCGAGCTTACAAGCCGCAATCGGGCGGCGGCGGCGGCGGGTTAGTTCCCACGTTTCTCGTCACAATCACTTCGTTCGGCAAGGTAGCCACCGAATTTCCTGAGCGGGCCGGCAATGCCGGGCGGTAGCTACTGCAAACCATCCCCCATTCCTTGCCCTGGAAAGTGAACTGGTTGTAATACTTTGTTCCCAGCGACGAAAAATCCACGAGGAACGTGACCGCGGTGTTGGGCACGACCGTTCTAAATGTGCCGTTACTCCCGGTTGTGGCCGTCAGTAACTGCGTTCCTGCCGAATTGTAGAATCGCACCACCGCGTTCGGTACCCCCTGACTTTCGGTATTCCGGACTCGACCACGAACGACGCCGCCGGTCGAGACTGCCGTATATGTCTTCGTTGAGCTGCCGCTCAACGCCCGCAGCGGCACGGATCCCGCACTCGTAACCGACAAGGAGCCCGCCGGGTTCACGACGGCGATGGTGCTGGGCGCCGTGGTGCTCCAATCGCCAGCTGTTCCAAAAATGAGGGCGCCCGAAGAATCACGGCCCCACAAAATTAAGTCGAACGTATCGCCCTGACGAAGCGACGACGTCGAGACGGCATAACTATCCGGGTCCCGCGCCTCGATCGTTGTGGCCAGTGACGTGCCCGTGGACGAGGTGCTGG
>CANFJD010000069.1 GCA_947447315.1 Fimbriimonadaceae bacterium | reverse complement strand
TATGGTGCCGACTTTGTCGGCCACGCCGAGAATGCGGGCGACGTTGGTGGTAACGGCTGCCAGGGCGGCTTCACGGCTCAGACCGAGCGTGATGTGTTGACGAAGTAATTCCAGGACCTTACCCTTGGCGGAATCGGCATAAAAACCAAACGGGATCCCTGCGGCATTGGCTCTTGCCGCGTATTTCGTGCTGTCAACCCAACGCTGGTACCGATCTTCCAGATAGCCCACCGGTGGATCGCTCAATTTCTGTTCGGCATCCGTAGACTGGGTTCGCTTGGGCTCGTCGGGGATGGTTAAGTCGAGCAGGACTTCGATTCCTTTTGCCTTGATGTCAGCCGCGCGGACGGCGGCATCGCGTCCTCCCAGCAAAATGGTGGGCAACCCGAACTCGTCATTAATGATAATCGCGCGATCAATTTGCCGTTCGGTGACTGCAGCGACCAGTAGTGGCTCTTTCGCTTTGAAGGCGGATGCAAGGGCAAGCTCGTCGGGATCGGTAGAAGGTTGGCTGGCGGCGGTCTTTCCATCACTGAGGAACTGGCGGACGACCGCAAAATTACCCATGGGACTGGTCGGGTAACTGTCGCCCCCGGGGACGTTGAAGGAAACCGTTTCCGTAACGCTGCCTCTCAAAAGCAGTCCGTCCGAGGAGAGGTTGAAAACCGCCGACTGGCCGCCAAATGCGCCGCGTCCTGAAGCCGTGTGAATCGTTGTAAATCCTTGAGATAGATAACGGGCATCGGTGGATTTGACATCAAACACCTTGCTTGCATCGAGAGTAGGGTAGATCCCCCTTCGATTCCCGTGAAACATGCTGTAAAGTGCGTCTTTCTGAGTGTCGGGGTAGGCGGGTGGTTTGGGAGTCTCGGGCAATTTGAGTCCGTCGCGCGTGTAGCCTTCAATAAAGCCGGGAAAAGCCCAGGCGCCTTTTACGTCGATGGTTTCGTAACCAGATGTTGCCGTAACATCGGTCCCGACTGCTTCAATCTTGCCGTCCTTCACTCGGATACCGCCCGACGGGATTACAACGCCGGGACTGACTTCGATCCGAGCATTGATAATTACAATCGGTGCGGCAACCGGTGCGGAAGGCGTGAGAAAGGCGGAAACCGCCGAAAGCACGGCGAAATTCAAAGGTGACTCCCCATAACTGCCGGGATTATCGCACGAAAATTCGGAAAATTGGCCCGAAATGACTACACATTTGCTTGGTCCGCCGGTTCAGGAGAGTGTCCCTCGAAAAGCCAGGAATGCATGAGGGCTCGTAGCTTTTCTGGCCGGAACGGTTTGCTCACTCGTTCGTCCATGCCAGCATCGAGAATCTCCTGAAGGTCATTCTGGGTCGCTCCGGCCGTGACGGCGATAATCGGCACACGTTTGCCACTTGTCAATTCGCGTTGGCGAATCATCTTTGCCGCGGTGAGGCCGTCCATATTGGGCATCTGAACATCCATTAATATGAGATCGTAGTTGTTACGCTGAGTGATCGCAACGGATTCCTCACCATCCCGTGCGATATCGAAGCAGGCACCGGTGGTTTGGAGGATGCGCGTCACCATCAACTCGTTAATGGGGTTATCCTCACAGATCAGGATTCGTTTGCCCGCTAATGAATACTGATCTCGATTTATTGGTCGGGGAGTATGGTTGACCGATACGTCCGCTGGTTGTTTGAATGGCAGGCGAACCGTAAACTTAGTTCCTTCTCCCGGAACGCTTTCGACGTTGATCGAGCCCTGCATCAAGGATGTCAATCGTTTCGTGATCGTTAAGCCGAGGCCAGTCCCACCGTAGACCCGGGTTACCGAGTTGTCGGCCTGGTGGAAACTCTCCCAAATCGCATTCATGCGGTCTTCGGGAATTCCAATTCCCGTGTCTTCGACGTCAATCGTGATGCCTGAACTTCTTACATCTACTCGGAGTGCGATCGCACCACGGGGCGTGAATTTAACGGCATTTCCCATCAGATTCGTGAGAATCTGCCGGAATCGGACGGGATCGCCCATGGTTCTGCCGTCCCCGTCGGCGGTGCATTCGAACCTCAGGTCCAGGTGCTTTCGCTCTGCCTGCGGTCGAATCAGTGCCGCGACGTCCCGGGCTACCGAGATCGGATCAAACACGACAGATTCCAGCGTGAGCTTTCCGGCTTCCATCTTGGAAAAGTCGAGAATATCGTTGATGATTGTGAGGAGTGAATCGCCCGAGTGTCGGATTCCCAGCGCGTACTCCATCTGCTGTGGGGTCAGACCCGTTTCGATCAGGAGGTCAATGAGCCCCAGAACACCGTTCATCGGCGTGCGAATCTCGTGACTCATGTTCGCTACGAATTCGCTCTTAGCTTGGCTAGCGGCAGTTGCCTGAATCGCGAGTTCTTGCGCTTTCTTCACCGCCGCCTGAAGGTCTCGGTTCGTCGTGATCAACTGGTCACGACTCATTCTCTGGTCGATGGCGAGGCCAATATTCGCGGCCAGCGATCGCAACATCGTGGTCTCGGCTTCTCCAAGCGCGCGGTGACTGGCCGTGTTTTCGAGCACTAAGCAACCCCACAATGTGGACTGCGCGTAAATTGGCAAAATGTGTAATCCGGAAACTTTAGCTGCAGAGAGCAAAGAATGCTCAGCGGTGTTGAACCCAGCATCGACGTGAATCAGGTTGCCAGCCTGGAGTGTTTCGCGCCATTCAGACCACTGCGGCGACCAAATTCGGTCAAGACTCACGGACGGTGGATTGGTAATGGATTCGAATCTGACGACAAACTTGGACTGAACGGTGCCTGATTCTTGTGTCACTTGAGCAAGGGAGGCGGCCCCCAGATCCATCGCGGAGCTGATTTCGCGTAGGACGGCATGCAGTACGTCGTCAAAGCTCTTGGCATCGATCAGACGGCGGTTAGCTTCTGCGACAGCACGTAGCAGGTTCTCCAGACGCTTGGCCTCAGTGACGTCCGTGTGGGTACCAACGATTCGAACTGGGTTGCCGTGGTCGTCGCGGGTTGCCTTTCCGCGAGCCATGATCCACCGGTAGAAGCCATCCGCGTGGCGAAGCCGAAACTCGCATCCATAAATCGATACCTGGCCATCTAAGTGGCGGGTGTAGGCGGCTCGGAACTGGGCATAGTCGTCAGGGTGGATGACCTGGTCAAAGAGTTCTCGCGGATTTAGGTTCGACGACGGTGATACTCCGATCATCTCGAACCAACGATCGGAAACAAATGTGCGGTGGTTGACGAGATCGTTATCCCAAATGCCGTCCTGACTTCCTTCGATTGCCAGCTGCCAGCGCTCTTCGCTCTTTTGGAGTTGATCGAGGAGGGCGTGTCGAGCGGTGGTGTCCCGCATGGTGACGGCGACCGATATTCCGACACGAACAAACTGCAATTCAACCCATTCAGGTTGAAACCACTGTAACCCTAGTTGTTGCTCTTCGGTGATTGGCTCGCCCGTTTCCAGTACTCGCCGAAAAATTCGACTCGCTTGGGACCAAACGTTCCCCGTCATCCATCCGCGGATCCCGAAGCCCTGTACTTCGTCCCGTCGGCGAGAGACGAATTCCTCGGCACGGGCATTCATTTCCGCCACCCGCATGTCACGCAGGGTCCCGTTTTCCGCGAGGATTGGATCCAGCAAAATGAATCCATCAAATCCGGCTTCGATGGCTTCGCGGAATCTTCTCTCCGTGCGTTTGAGGGCTTCTTGAATCTCCCGCTCGTCGGTAATATCGCGCAAAAATCCGTAAGCTTCAGTGTAGTTATCTAACGCCCTCGAGACTCGGCTTTCGTTACGAAGCCAAGCCTCTCGACCATTCGGAAGCGTAAACCGACCCTCGAAATTCCAGTCCCTTCCTGAATGTAGGGCATCCTCGCGCTCCCGAACGTACCGAAGTTCGTCTGACGGATGTACCCGCAGGGTCGTCGCATCGCCCATCAGCTGTTCGGGGGTGATCCCCAAAACGTCGTAGATGCCATCACTAACGTACGTGTACTCTTCTCGTCCGCTGGGTGAGCGTTGCCACCGATAGAGAACCCCGGGAACGCTCTGCGTGAGCTGACGCAGGAACTTATCTTGAGTGTCTTTGGCCTCATCGCTGTACCTTTCGTACCGGCGATTCCAAATGCGAAGGCGCCACTTTAACTGGAACTCGTTGTTGATCTTTTCTAGGTCGATTGCTTCGGCTTGGCGCTTGAACGCCTGCTCATACATGTTGTTCGCCGCGAACCACTCGACCTCCGCTCGCATGATGCTGGCGCGGATACGGTCCGAATTTAAATTGCTGGTGACGGCACTCGCGCGGTCCAGCATGTCTTTCAGCTCCGGGCGATTTCGACCTAACTTTAATTCCGCTCGGACCCGACCGACCAAACACTGCGCCAAAGTGCTGACGTCAGCAATTTTCTCTGCCTTGTCTTGAGCAATTTGGTATGTTTCAGCCGCTTCCTCGACCCGTCCACACTCGAATAGGGTTTCCCCGTACGTGTGGTACATGTTCGCTTCAAAGTTAAAAGGTGCCGCTGGGTCAACCGTAGCGATAGCTTCTTCGACACATTTCCGGGCGGATTCAGGATCGTCTCGCTTGAGGTGGACGTAAGCAAGGTTATTGAGGGCCGTCGCAACTTTTGTGACATCGTGCAACTGGCGTGCTCGAGTTAGAGCAGACTCCAATTGCCGTAAGGCCTCTTCGGTCTCATCGATCAGGATATAAATGTGGCCGATGCCAATTTCAATCCGGCGAATCAGGTCCTGATCACCATCTGGCAAGAGCATCGCGAGAGCCGCTTCGTACACGATGAGTGCGTCGGCTGCTTCTCCTTGCCGGTTGTAAGTGCGACCGATTTCAACGAGGCACTCAGCCCGGTCATGAACGTTGTTTCGGGAAGCAAATAGTTGAGCGGCTTCTTCCAGGGCCCTTACAGACGCCTGCGATTCACCGATTTCGCGATAATGCTTGCCAACTTCCGCAAGTACCCGCCCTCGAAGATCTACGTTTTCGTATGGAACGTAACTCAACGCCTCCGTCAGCGTCACCACGGCTTCAGGGCTGGGTGGACGCGTAGCGGAATACACCTTCAGCCAATCTGGCCGAAGTGCGATCTCTTCCGGGTCTATCCCGATATTTGCAGCCTGTATCACGGGTGTGCTCATCGCATACTGTTCACAAGTTCCAGGGAATCGTTAAAGCGGCATTCCAACAACGATTGTATTCAGAATACGCCCGATGTGATGTTCATATGTATGATCTCCGTTTTTCGGACAAATACTTGAGCCGTTTTTGTGTATGTTTTCGCCAATTCGCGAGCATCAGGTTTCCCCCCGCAAACTGAACATTGTCACGAGGTGGCATGCCGTCTATCCCACCACAATCAGGTGCCAGAGATCCGGGCTTCCCAAGCGTCCCGGCCACAACCAGGGGCGCTTAGTTGCGTAGCTGATGGTACCGAGACTGTAGATAACTCTACCAGCAGTAGCCAAATTAATGCGATGAACCCTAAACCATCCCTCAACGGACTGAGAATTGCGAGAGAGATCAAGCCCATCACAAGGTACAGGGTCAGCCGCAGCCATTTCGGACCGCCGTCAAACCAAATGCTTGCGATGAGTCCGACTACGGCTAGGGTGGTCTCGATTACCAACACTGGAATTCCCATCTGGCGGGGCAGGGCCAGGAGACTTATGGGCACGTAACTCCCGGCGATCAGCCAGTAAATCGTGGCATGGTCCATCTTTTGCAACCAAGCTGGATTGGTCTTGGGGGTGTGGTAGATGGCACTCGATAGGTAAAGCCCAACCATTGTGAAGCCAAAGATCACGAAACTTAGGGCACCCAGACTGGTCTCGCATTGACGAATCAGGAGCGCCACCGCCACCAGCCCCAAGCCGGCCGCGATGTAGTGACTCACCGCGCTAAAGGGATCTCTCAACTCTGCTCTCCTATGCCAGCGGCGCTAGATGCTCACGGACACATTCGCCTACTAATGCCATTCCTGCCCCTTGGGGAATTTCGACGCGAGGCCACGAAAGAAGTGGTACGAACTCGCGGGAGTGATCCGTGCTCGTGGTGGTGGGATCGTTGCCGTGGTCGGCAGTGACGAGGATTTGATCATCGGGGCCAAGGAGACCTAGAAATCCTTCCAGCCAGCGATCGAAGTCCAATAGGCAATTGGCGAATCCGGTGGGATCGTTGCGATGGCCAAACTTCATGTCGAAATCTTCGAAATTAGCGAATATGAATTTGGCATCCGATTCCAATGCGGCAGCCAATGCAACTGCGTGCTCGGGATTGCTTTGGGTGCGTGCGGTGGCGCGGAAGCCGCGATGTGAAAACAGCTCTGGTACCACGCCTATACCGTACACGTCTCCGATTTCGTCGCAAAGGTTAGTCGGCGGCGGGAGGGGGAAGTCTCGCCGGTTTTCCGTGCGAACGTAGGCTCCCGGAACCCCGATGAAGGGGCGGGCGATGATGCGTTGGACGGAGTTTGCGCCGGTGCAGATCTCCCGGGCGATTTCACACCAGGCGTAAAGAGTATCGATCGGCACTGCTGATTCGTGCGCCGCAATCTGGAAGACGGAATCGGCACTGGTGTAGATGATTGGGTGACCCGTTGTAACCATCTCTGCCCCCCGCTCGGCGATGATGGCGGTGCCGCTGGCGGGACCGCACCAGATGGCGGGGCGGCCGATGCGGGCTTCGAATTCATTGCGTAAGCCGACCGGGAATCCAGTGGGATAGGTGGGGAAGCGATCCGTGAGCTCGATCCCCATCATTTCCCAGTGACCGGTAACGGAGTCTTTGCCACCTTGAGACTTTGGCAGGAGCCGCGGACCTTCCCCGGAGGCGGAGGCGCGGAGGCCGAGGCGTTCGAGAGTCGGAAGCGATAAGCCGGGATTGGCGTCGTAGACGTGACCGATCGTGTTGGCCGGTTGGGTTTCGTCGAAAGACTCCCAATCGGGCGCAGAGCCAACTCCGCAGCCGTCCATCACGATGACAATGGCCCTTTTCATCGGTTCGATTTCACTCGTCGGTCTCTAGCTCGCCGGTGTAGGCGGCGTAGAAGGTGGCCTGGGCCTGGCGGACTTCGGCGATGGCTTCGGCGGTGTCTTCGGACCAGATGGGCAGGTTGAGGTGCCCCATTTTACGACCCGGTTTGGCCTGGGTTTTGCCGTACCAGTGCACCCGGACATCCGCGTTTTCGGCCAGAGTGTGGGCGGTGGCATAGTGGACTAAGTCGTCCTGAGCGCCCTCGGGGGCGCGGAGGTTGGCCATGGTCACCCGGAGGCCGGATAGCCGCTCGGGAACCGGAAAGCCGAGGGCGACGCGGACGTGGATGTCGAACTGACTCTGTTCTCCCCAGTCCAGCGAATAGTGGCCGGTGTTGTGCGGCCGCGGGGCGATCTCGTTGATCCAGACATCGCCGTCTTCGGTTTGGAACATCTCCACGCCAAAGAGGCCCTCGGAGCCATCGGCGATGGCGAGGGCAGCGTCTACGGCTAGGCGGGTGGCGGCAGAGGCGGTTTCTTCATCCTCGTTTGGGAACGTGATGTCGCAGACGGCATCGGTGTTCTGCACCTCCATCACCGGGAACACGGTGACGCCGGCCTCGTGGATGGCGACCATGCAGGCGAGTTCCCTTACGAAGTTCACCTTCGTTTCGGCGAGCCAGTTGGCTTCGTCCACTTCGTCGCGTAGCTTGGCTAGCTGAGCGGGAGTGTCGATCATGCGGACTCCCTTGCCGTCGTAGCCTCCGAAGCGAGACTTGGCCACCAGCGGAAGCCCGATCTGGTCGACTTCGCTCAGCGGCACCGCCAGGGGACTTCGGAGGCCGTTGTTCAGGTAGATGCGTCGCTGAGTGAGCTTATCTTGAACGCGTTCGAGGACTTCGAGGCTGGGGACGAAGTTATCGAGATCGAACTCGGCCTGTGCGGCGGCGGCGCGGAGTGGGGCGACCGGAGCGAACTCGTTTTCGAATGTCACCACGTCGCACTTGGCCAGCAGGTTGGCGAGGGCGTTGACGTTATCGAAGCGGGCGGTGAGGCTATCCGCGATCTGGCTGGCCGGGGAATCGGCGGCGGGATCGAGCGAGACGCAGTTGAGTCCCATCCTCTGCGCGGCCTGGATCGACATCCGCGCCAACTGTCCGCCCCCAATGAAGCCGAGATTCGCCGTGTTCACGTTATCTATTGTGGTCGGTTTTGACCTTACAGTTTTGGCGTTACAGTGGCAGCGTCGGCGGCATGATGCCTTCGAGTTCGAGCAGGAAGCGTTTGGTGGGGAGGCCGCCGCCGAAGCCGCCGAGGGAACCATCGCTTTGGGTGACGCGGTGGCAGGGGACGATGATGGAGATGGGGTTGCGTCCATTGGCACCGCCGACGGCGCGGGAGCCGCCGGGATTACCGACTCGTTTTGCCAGCTCCGCATACGAGATGACGGTGCCGTAGGGGATCTTTTCCAGTTCGGCCCAGACTTGCTGCTGGAACGGGGTTCCTTGACCTCGACGAGGAACGGTGAAGACTTTCCTTTCGCCGGCGAAGTATTCGTTTAGCTCGGTTTCGGTTTGGCGGAGCAGGGCGTCGGAATCGGCGGGGCCGAACGCTTGGTTCGGGGCGGGGTCGTGACCGGAGAAGTACACGCCGGTGAGGATTTCGTCTTGGGCAACCAAGGTGAGCGGACCGACGGGGGACGGAATGACTAAGTGGCGGGTCATTGAATGTTCCATAGTTGCATGGCGGTGTAGCTACGGTAGGGCCGCCATTTTTCCGCTAACTGGGTTACCTCGGCGACGGATTTCATGCCGAGCGCTTTGCGGATACCGAGGTCGCCGGCGGGGAAGCAGTCGGGGTCGCCGACGGCGCGGAGGCGGATGTATTCGACGGTCCACGGACCGATGCCGGGGATGGCTAGCAAAGCGGCTTCATCGAAGTTTTCGAGTCCACGACCCGCGGTGAAGGCGGCGAGGCGGATGATCGTTTCGGCGCGCTTTCCCGGCATACCCAGGGTGGCAATCTCTCCGATTTCGGCCCGGGCCAGTCGCGCGGGCGTCGGGAAGTGGTGGGTGAGCCCTTCGGCATCCGATGCTTCCCCGAAACGCTCGATTAATCGGCCCGCAATCGTAGTTGCTCCCGCTACGCTGACCTGCTGACCGATGACGGTGCGGATGGCGGACTCGAACGGGTCGAAGGCGCGGGGGAGGCGCAGGCCGGGGAGGATGGCGATTTCCGGATCGGCCGCGCGGAGGGCGGCGTCGATGGAGGCGGAGTCGGCATCGAGGTCGAACTGGCGGCGTACGCGGGTGATGATCTCTTCATCATGTTCCGACAGGGTCTCCGAGAGGGTCAGCCACGCGCGATGGTTGCTCGGGTCGGGCCGGAGGGTGAGCCACCCGGTGGCTTCCGGGAGCCGCACGGTCCGGCGGTACTCCTCATCGCTCACGGTTTCCACTCCGCGGAGGGCTCGCCGCCGCCAGAAGTCCATCATCCGCCCCCAGTCGTAAGGCGGGCGGTACGGCAACGGGATGGGGCTCATAAGGTCAGGTTACTTGGACGATGTGTTGTTGATGAGAGTGGGGACAGAACGCAGTACGGTAGTTATGCTGGGTTTATTTGTGTGTTATTGCGGTTAAGAGTTGTTATTTACATAGTTTTTGAGGCGCGAACGAGGATGTGTTTATTACTTGTTATGACATTGCGTGCGAGGGCGTCTACTTCAAGGCGATGCGTGATTTTAGACCGCATATACACATAGGTCGAAATTTGGCATTTTGACAACCTTGTGTTTAAAGTTTTTGGTATGGGGATCCCTGTTTCAGTCTCATAACTACAATTGTGTCGACAGGCATTGGTAATGATGATCTTTTGCCGTGCCAGAATGAGGCACTTTGGTGGCTTGGCAAACTTTTCCTAAATCAGCTCGCCCACCGGCAACGGTGAGAAAATTGATAGATGTCTTCCATGCCCATGATCACGAGCTGGGATCCAACGATCACACACTCCAAAGTAATGAAGTGTTAAATCTCGTTGCGCCATCTCTGCGGGAAGCAGGATTTCAAGTTGAGCTAAGTAAAGCGGTTGAAGGCAAGATCTCCGTGCCGGTCCTTTACGGCATGAATGGAAAGATCGAAAAGTCGTTCAACGCGGATGCATTTCACCCAGGTGAAGGAGTGGTGCTTGAAGTTGAGGCAGGACGTGCACTCGATAACAACCAGATCTTGAAGGACCTTTTCCAGGCATGCATGATGCAAGACGCCAGGCATTTAGTGATCTGCGTTAGAAATATCTACCGTGGAAATCGTGATTTTGATAAGGCGATGGTCTGGTTCGACACGTTGTATGCGAGTCAGAGACTGCGTTTGCCCCTCGACACCGTTACTCTAGTCGGGTACTGAGATCCTCGGTCGGAGTTAGGGGTGAATATTCCGGACGCCGACAGGAGTGTCGGCGATCCCGGGCCGGGTCTCCCGGGTTGGCGGCTCCAATGCCGCCGACAGGTAAGGGGAGTCCGGATTCTGGTGGCTGGTCGGAGTGTTGGTTGACTTGGTTATGGAGTGAGTCCAGGTTTGCTGGACGCCGACAAGAGTGTCGGCGCTCCCAGGTTGGTACCTGCAGGTGGTGGCTCTCGGTGCTGTGGT
>CANFJD010000068.1 GCA_947447315.1 Fimbriimonadaceae bacterium | reverse complement strand
GTACTGCCTCGCTGGCATCTTCACCGGACTCGCTGGGGCCATGCAATTCTCGCGCTCCACGATCGGCGATCCCACGGCTGCCACCGGTGCCGAACTGCAGGTGATCGCTGCCGTCGTCATCGGCGGTGCCAGTCTCTCGGGCGGCGAAGGGTCTCTGGTCGGGGCCGCATTTGGAGCCCTCATCATGACCACCATCAATATGGGCTGTACCCAAATGGGGATCCCCAATTGGATTCAGGAAATCGTCACCGGCTTCATTATTCTCATCGCCGTCGGCCTCGATCGATGGCGGCTGACCCGCGCGGCAAAATAGTGCTTCTCGCGGGGATATTGCTGGGATTGATGGGTGTGGAAGATCTGAACTTGGCTGTCAATCCCGGCTTTGAATCCGGGCTCACTCCGTGGCAGACCCAAGGTGACGTCCAAGTATCTCAGGATTCGGTGATCCAAGGGGAAAAGTCTGCGAGAATCGCCAAGGGGTCCATTACTCAAATCCTCCCCATGTCTGGGCTCCGGATCATCTACATCGCTTCCAAAGTCCGTGGAACCGCTCTCAAAGGTGAACTAAAGATCGAGTGTCTAGACCGATCCGGACGTGCCGTGATGACCAATTTAGCCCATTTTGATCCCAAGAAATCCGAACAAGAGCCGGGAGTCTATTTCAAAACTCAGGCGAATACTCACCAAATCAAAATCACTCTCCGCAACCGCGGCCCTGCGGTACTGGTGGATGACTTCATCGTTCGCGACGATACCGCCCCCGAATCCCACCGACCGGGTGTCGATCTTACGGAGGCTATGCTCCCCTACTGGTCGTCGCCGGTGATTCACAACGAGACTGTCTTGGTGGAGTCAATCAACGGTGCCGCCCCGGCTGGCACCCTTCTCGCTCCTCCAAAGAAAGTTCTTTCCGTACAAGATTACGGACGTAAAACTACCTATAGCGAGGGGGAAGACTATCGCGTTACGGCCACCGGGATAGAAGCAATCCCGGGAGGAAAATTGCCCACCGTACGGGATAAAGATTTTCCGACCGCCGATCTCCAGTGGACTGATTTGCAGGGCAAGCATGTATCAGTGACCTATGAGAAGAACTTGGACGGTCCGTACCTTCTGCGCCCCGAGCCAAGTCCAAATCTTTCTGTCACCCGTAACCTACTCAAGGCCCAAAAGCCGGTCCGGGTCGTAGCATTTGGCGACAGCATCACTCTCGGAATTGGGACCTCTCGATACTCGCAGCGAACACCGTTCCAGCCAACCTGGGCCACTCTTGTCTTGACCAAACTTCAGGAAATGTACAAGAATAGCCGCATAAATCTCTATAATGCGGCGCTTGGCGGGATGACGTCTGACTGGGCAAAAGCGGTCGCCCCCGAAGCGGTAGCCTCCCTAAAACCCGACCTCGTCATCTATGCCTTTGGGATGAACGATTTCTGGTGGATGCCTGCCGAGCAATTCAAAGCTAACGCCCAGGCCGTTATCGAAAGCGTGAGGAAGCAATCTCCGAAGGCGGAGTTCCTACTGATCGCTCCCATGAGGTTCGATCCAGAATACGCCCGGGAAGGCCAGTATCCGGTCCGTCTCCAGAGTTACGCTGCTGTGCTCCATTCGTTGGAAGAGCCGGGAGTTGCCGTCCTCGATATGACGGCAATCACCGGGGAACTCTACGCTCGAAAGAAGCCGAAAGACTTTTTGTCCGATCCGTTGCATCCTAATGATTTCCTGTCGCGCGTCCACGCTCAGTGGATTGTCGGAATGTTGTCGCCGTAATTGCAATCCCGTGCGTCTAACTGGCGGACGTGCTAATTCGCGATGACCTGGTAAATCTTTGCGAGCGCGACCTTCTCCGGGCGTTCCGCCTGCCGCCATATCTCGCGCCGCTGGCGAAAATCCCCGCTGTCCGATTTGCTCGGGTGGTGAGAGAGTTTGATCAGTGTGTGGGTGAACGCGGTTTAGAAGCTGCCGGCCATTTCATCTTGCAGAGGTTCACCGGTTCGGTCAAGGTTTCGGCCGACGCCGCCATCCCGGCTGCGGGACCACTTATCGTGACTGCTAATCATCCGGGAATGACCGACGCGATGGCAATCTGGACCAGCATCCCGCGGAATGATCTCCGAATCATCGCTGCTCCGCGCGACCTGTTAGGATTGTTGCCCAACATCTCAGAGTTCCTGATCCTCATTGAGCCGAATTCTACGCGCGCAATCCGCGCCGCCAAGGCCCATCTTCAAAATGGCGGCTGCCTGCTCACGTTTCCTGCTGGGTGTATCGAACCCGACGTTGATGTCCGGCCAGGTGCCGCTGATTCGATCCGAACCTGGTCAGAGAGTCCCGTTACTTTGGCTCGGCAAGTGCCGGGCACGCAAATCGTGCCCGTTTTGGTCCGTGGCGTTATCTCTGCGGCCGCGACCACAGCGCCATTTCTCAGGTACTTACGGCAACAGAAGGATCGAGATTGGGCTGCCGCCACGCTGCAAATCCTGTTGCCTCGTTACCGTCGGGTAAATGTCACCGTGAACTTTGGTCAAGCCGTTTGCCCAACCCAACTCGCCATCGCTTCCGAAATGAGAAGGCTCATCGCGGGCAACTAGAATACGACGCAGACCGGCTTGCCCACCGAAATGCGACTGCCCGTTGGAGTTAATTTTCCGGTCTTCTGATCAATCCGTAGCGATGTAATGTCGTTATATTCCTGTCCGGCAACAACTAACCAATGCCCCGACGGGTCAATCGCAAACCCGCGGGGAATCTTCACCCCTGCATCCGCTATCTCGACCAAGCTAAGGCTGCCATTTTTGTCCACAGCGTAGACCGCTAACGAGTTATGCCCGCGATTCGAAACGTACAGCCACTTGCCGTTGGGATGCAAGAAAATCTCCGCGGTCGAATTCCCGGGTGTCGGGTTTGGAAGCGTAGAAAGCGTTCCAACCAGAGTCATCGCTCCGTCGGCTCCAATCTTGAAAGTCGAAACGCTACTCAGCATTTCATTGCACAAATAAGCAAATTTGCCGTCCTTGCTGAGGGCCAAATGGCGCGGACCACCTCCCGGCACGGTCTTAGCCGAACGAGGCTCGGCTAACTGCAACTGGTGCGTTCCAGATTGAAAATGAAACCGCAGAATCTCGTCCGTTCCCAAATCACAGGCATAAACAAACTTTCCATCTGTGCTGACGTAAGCCGCATGCATGTGGGGACCTTCCTGGCGAGACTTATCCGGCCCCGTCCCCGAGTTGCCAAACTGAAAGGTGTGATCGCCCAGCGATCCGTCAGCGGAAATCGGCAAATTCACCAAAGTGCCTCCGCCGTAACTGGCCGTAATCAGGTTTTTTCCTGCGGGATCCACGGTCAGGTGACATGCATAGGCTCCCAATCCTGTTTTTGAGTTCAGGAGCTTCAATCCGCGGTCCGCCTGGATCGAGTATGCCGATGCCTCCCCGGTGCCCGTCTCATGCACAGCGTACAAAAACTTGCCGTGTCTGGCGACAAAGCTAGGATTCTCCGCCTTCGCCGCCAAGACAGGAGCCGAAAGTGCGCCCGTGACCGAATTCAATTCCGCGCGGTATATCCCTTGCGCCGCATTAGGTGAGGTGTAGGTGCCAACGTAAAAAGTAACCATAGGAGCAAGTGCCAATAGGGCCGGCGAAACGATCACGAACGAATGCTACCGCCCTGAAAGAGTCGAGAGCTAAATGATGCGGTCTTTCAGCGCCGCCCGCGATTCGAATCGTGCCAAGTTCTCCAAAAAGTGCCGGACTAGACTCACATCCTCATCCAAATGCCCGCCCGCCGTATGCGGCGTGATAAAGCAATTTGGCGTGGCCCACAGGGGGTGATCGGAAGGCAAGGGCTCCGGGTCCATAACGTCCAGGTAAGCCAATCCCAAGCGCCCAGACTGGAGCGCCGCCATGAGGGCGGACTGATCAACGGTCGTGCCCCGGCCGATGTTGTAGAACTTTGCGCCAACCTTCATCGCCGAAAATCGGTCTGAAGAAAAGAATCCGTTGGTCTCTGGGCTCGCTGGCAAGATATTCACTACGTGATCTACCGTGGGTAACAGGTCGTCAACCGCGTCCGTCGTCACCACCGGGATTGTCTCATTTCCCTTCACGTGACGCCGAACCCCGGTCAAGCTCAGCCGAAACGGTGCCAGAAGTTCAGCCAGTCGTTGGGCAATTGCGCCGTAACCTAGAATTAGCACTGACTCATCCTGCAGTAACCGACTCCCGGTCCGGAGGGGCGCGTAATTCCACTTGTGATCGCTCAGTTGCGCTTGCATCGATTGTGGCAACTGCCGGGCATGGGCCAGCATAAATGCCAACACGTGCTGAGCGCAAGGTTCGGCAAACACCGTCGAGCTGTTGGTGAACGCCACTCCTCGAGTCCTCAAAGTTGACCGAAAATCATCCCGATCGTAGCGTGTATAACCTGCGCTTGTAATTTGGATCCACTTCAATGACGCGCTTGTCATCGACTGCTTGGTATCGGGCTGTCCGAAAGCGATATCCGCTCCATCCATCAGCGGATCCACGCCGCCCGCTCCTAAATTCGCCGATTTCTGGTCTGAAAAGCGAAGCTCGTGGCTCGCCGTACCGGCTTGCAGCATCTCGATGGCCTTGGGGCCCAAATCGGCATTACACCAAATCTTGTACATCCGCCAGTAAAGATATCCGAACCCAAAACCGGATAAAGTGAAATGGAAGATGTCAGCCGGAAAGAACTGGGCAGGAAACTACGAATTTCAGGCGAAATCGATCGCCGTACCGCACACGGTCGCCGACGTACAAGCTGTTGTCCACGCCGCTGAATGCGTCAAAGCCCGAGGCACCCGCCATTCGTTCAATGACATCGCTGATTCGCCCGCGACCATCCTTTCCACCGAAAATCTTAATCAAATTCGTTCGATCGACTCGGAAGCCAAGACAGTCACCATCGATGGAGGCGTCACCTATGGCCAGCTGTGTTCGATCCTTCCCGACCAAGGACTCGCCCTCCCAAATCTAGCCTCGCTCCCGCACATCTCCGTCGCCGGTGCGGTTGCGACTGGCACTCACGGTTCCGGCGAGAAAAATGGAAATTTGGGAACTTCGGTGATCGGAATCGAACTCGTTACAGGGGATGGAAGCTTGGTCACGCTGCAAAGAGGTGAATCCGATTTCGAAGGTGCTGTCGCCAGTATTGGTGCCCTCGGCATTGTTACCGGCCTCACGCTTCAGTTGGAGGATTCGTTCAATATTCGGCAAGATATCTATCTTAATCTGCCAGTTGAATCTCTCTTTGATCACTTCGATGCGATTCAAGACGCTGCCTACAGTGTCAGTCTGTTCACAGATTGGCAAGGTGACGCCATCAACCAAGTTTGGTTGAAAAGCCGAGACCTGGATTCCGCCCGCCTGGACGTGTTCTTTGGGGCGACAAAAGCCACCCGCAAGATGCACCCGATTGCCGAGGTTGCTCCCGAAAACTGCACCGACCAACTGGGCGTGCCGGGTCTCTGGTCCGAAAGGTTGGCGCACTTTAAACTTGAGTTCACTCCGAGTCACGGCGAAGAACTCCAGTCCGAATACATCTTCCCGCGTGCCCAAGTGGTCCCGGCCCTTCACGCTCTGCGGCAAATTCAGGATGAAATTGCCGAATTACTACTGATCTCCGAAATCAGAACGATCGCCGGGGACAATCTTTGGCTGAGTCCAAATTACCAGCAAGACTCGGTTGCGGTGCATTTCACCTGGCAGCCACGGCAAGCCGAGGTGATGGCGCTCCTGCCGAAAATCGAGTCCGCCCTTTCCCCGTTCTCCGCCCGTCCGCATTGGGGCAAACTTTTTGTTTCCGATCCATCTTCGCTGTATCCCCGATGGAATGATTTCGTCGCATTGGCTAAGCGAATGGACCCAGCTGGAAAGTTCCAAAATCGGTTCACTTCTCGGTTGGCTGGGCTGTAAATGTCGCAGCTAACGTTGTACCGCCGGTCGCTCGCGGAGCTGCCTGAACTCGCTCTCCCCGCCGGGTACGAGTTACGGGGATATCAACCGGGGGACGAAGTATCGGCCGCCGAGTGCCTCTCTGCCGCATTCGGTGAATCCTGGACCCGCGAGAAAGTTCTTGCCGAACTCGCCGAAAACGACTCTACGTGGCGGATGTTCGTCATCATTAGTGATCAGCAGGTCGTCGCCACGGCTACGGCTCGGTCCACTGAGATCCCGGGTCAGGGATATGTTCATTGGGTGGCTGCACATCCGGATCACGCGGGAAAGCGGCTTGGCTATTGGGTGACGCTCGCCGTCCTCCGAGAATGCGCGGCTAACGGAGCCACTTGGGCAATTCTCACTACCGATGATCCTCGCCTCCCGGCCATACAAACGTATCTCAACCTCAACTTTGAACCCGTCATTCTCGACAACACCCACTCTCAAAGATGGGCGCAAGTTTTGACCCAATTAGGAAAGGAATCGATGATCACTTCACTTCTCGCCGCTGGCCTGTTCACGTTGACCGAAGGAAAGCCGGTTCCCATCTGGCCCGTTAACCTTCCGCTCGATTCCAAAGGGGTTGCCCGTAAAGACCTGGGTGCCGAAACCGTAAAACATGATCCCCGCGAAGGTCAGGAACCAGTCGATATAACTGGTAACGTCAGCAATCCCACGTTAACCCTATACAAACCGGCGGCAAACGTAGATACTGGGGCGGCGGTGATGGTCTGCCCGGGTGGTGGCTACTATATTCTGGCCAGCAATCTCGAGGGCACCGAAATCTGTCAGTGGCTGAATCGAATTGGTGTGACGGCGGTTCTTCTGAAGTATCGCGTTCCCAGTGCCGATACGGATCGGTACGGTCCTCCGCTGCAAGACGCCCAGCGTGGGCTCGGGCTAATCCGATCCCAAGCCGAAACTCTTGGAATTGATCCGAAACGCATCGGCGTCATCGGTTTTTCCGCCGGTGGTCACCTTTCCGCCAATCTTGGGGCACATTCTGCCCGGTCGTACGCCAAGGTTGATGCGGCCGATGATGCCTCATGCCGTCCTGATTTTACGATGCTGATCTATCCGGCCTACCTAAACGACGTCGTGCCTGCGAAGGACAACCCCCCAACCTTTATCCTGCAGACCGCCGACGACCCGATTCCCGTCGAGAACACCCTCGGTTATGCGGCTGCCCTCGCCCGAGAAAAAGTGATCACCGAGACCCACATTTATCCGGTTGGCGGTCACGGCTACGGTTTACGCCCTTCGGCAATTCCGGTATCGCATTGGCCAGAGCTAGCCGCCGGTTGGATGAAAGCGAACGGGTGGCTCAAGAATTAAGTCGACTGATGATTGCGTCGGCGTCATAGACACAGCCACCCCACAGTCCACCGCTCGCCGTCACCATTGCGGCCCACAATCGTGTGTCGTCGGGAAGGGAAGGATTGGCCCGGAGGTCTTGCCGTAATGGGCGTGAAGCAAAATCGAGATCGCTCACCACATCGACCGTCGCTTCCATCGATTCCCGGTCGACAATGATTTCGATAACATCGCCGTCTCGAACCTTACCAATTGGTCCTCCTGCTAGTGCTTCTGGACCCACATGTCCAATGCAGGCTCCCGTACTCACGCCCGAAAAGCGAGCATCTGTGACGAGTGCCACTGATTTCCCAAATGGCAGATACTTCAGCGCGCTCGTCAACTGGTAAGTCTCCTCCATACCGGTTCCCATCGGTCCGGCGCAGATCAGAACAATCACGTCGTTTGCCTCAATTCGGCCGTCCTTAATCGCGGCAATCGCTTCGCGCTCACTCAGAAAAACCTTCGCCGGCCCGCGCTTTCGGTAAACGCCGTCCGCATCCACCACCGCTGGATCAATTGCGGTTGCTTTTATCACGCTTCCCTCGGGGGCTAAATTTCCTCGAGGAAACGTAACCGTTCTTGTGAGTCCCTTCCTCAGGGCGCGATCCGGAGGGCATATCACATCATCGGGATCCACCCCATCCGAATCCCACATCGTTTGACGCACCCGCGCCCGCCGTTCCGAAGCCTCCCACTCGTCCAGATTCTCGCCTACCGTGCGTCCATTAACTGTTCGGCAGTCCAAATTCAGTAGCCCCATTCTTCGAAGGTGTAGCATTACCTCGGGTACTCCTCCCGCCAGGTAAAGCCGAACCGTCGGGTGATCGGTGGGACCATTCGGTAATACATCCACCATCCTAGGTATCGCTTGATTGACCCGAATCCAATCCTCCACCGTGGGTCTTCTCAGCCCGGCGGCGTGGGCGATCGCCGGTATGTGTATCAGCAAATTGGTTGAGCCACCGCATGCGGCATGTACCATCATCGCATTTTCAATTGCGGATTGGGTCAAGATTTCGCTAGTTAAGATTCCTATATCCGCAATTGCCCTTGCCGTACGGGTGGCAATGTCTAGCCAAATCGGTTGGCCGCTGGGTGCCAAGGCGGCATGAGGAACCGTCAGTCCCAATGCCTCTGCCACCGCCTGAGCCGTAGCTGCTGTTCCAAAAAATTGACAACCTCCCCCGGGAGTGGCGCACGCCCGGCATCCGGCTTCTGCCGCTTCCTTTAGCGTCAGTAATCCGTGAGAAAACCGTGCCCCGATACTTTGTATTTTCCCCGCGTCCTCACCGCTTGCCGGCGGCAACGTAACGCCGCCTGGAACCAATGCCGTAGGCAGATTTGGCATTGCCGCTAGCGCCATCATCATCGCGGGCAAGCCCTTATCGCACGTGGCTACTCCGATGACACCTTTTCGCGTTGGTAAAGACCGGATAAGCCGCCGCAACACGACCGCCGCATCGTTCCGGTATGGCAGCGAGTCAAACATGCCGTCGGTCCCTTGAGTCCGACCATCGCAAGGATCCGAAACAAATCCCGCAAAGGGAATCGCCCCGCCGCGTCGGAGTTCTTCTGCACACTCCCGAACCTGTAGCCCAACTTCCCAGTGTCCGGTGTGATATCCCAACGCAATCGGCCGCCCATCCTCATTCCGAAGGCCTCCCATAGTGCTGAGGATGAGATATTCATCGCTGTTGAGTTGAGCCGGGTCCCACCCCATCCCCGCATTCTGGCTCAGCCCGAATAGATCCCCCGAGGGGCGATTCAACAGCATCTCCTCAGTTAGCGGAAGCTGACCCGTCGGCCCTTCGGCCCGAGTGGCAATTTGGAAAATATCAGGCGGCATAGACGTCGACTATCCGACTACGTTGGTCAAAGTCAGCTCTCCGACGGTAACCGACACGACATCGCCCACTCGGAGGGTGAAAGGAAAATCCGGGACGATTCCCGTGCCGGTCATGAGAAATGCACCGTACGGAAACGATAACTCTCGGGTCAAAAACTCCACCAATTCCGGTAGCTTCCGCTTCATCATCGGAACGCTCGTGTCGCCGCTGTAAACCTCGATCTCGTCGCGGAGGATGGATAAGTGGATTGTGAGTTCCAGCAAGTCGGATACGTCGCAAAGGACGATAGATGGTCCCAAAGCCGCTGATCCGTCGTAGCTCTTTGCCTGCGGTAAGTAAAGCGGATTTTCTCCCTCAATGCTTCGGGAAGACATATCATTCCCGGCCGTGTAGCCAACGATTTCTCGGTGAGCATTGATCACCAACGTGAGCTCAGGTTCCGGCACGTTCCATGCACTATCGCGGCGAATTCGAACCGTCTTGCCGGGACCAACTACTCGCCATCCTGCTGATTTGAAGAACAGTTCGGGCCGAACCGCGTCGTAAACCGAAGTGTAGACATCGGCTACGGAAGATTCCGCCTGTCTCTCGTTTCGGCTCCGTAGATAGGTCACGCCGCTCGCCCAAACTTCTTGGAGGGTTTCGATCGGGGGCAGCAGAGTTCCCATCTCTTCCGAACCGCCCGTGGGCAAAGCTGGCTGATCAGCCCTGGAAAATGATAGATAGTTGCTCAAAGTCCAGTCAGCTGGGAGCATTGAGCTATCCGCAAACCAACGGGGACCGCTCGCCGTAAGTGATTGTGTGAGCAACATATTAGGTGCAAGTTATTACCCGATATCGAAGCGATTGGTACCATAGAAACGATGCTAACCTTGGCTCTTGCGCTCGCGTCTGTTCAATCTAGTTCTGACGCAACAAAGATACCGGTCAAGGTGACCCCACGGCTCTCCGGATGGTCCGTTTACTGGAATCCAAAAAGCTTGGAATCATTCCGCTCGAATGCCAGCCGCATCTCCGTGGTAATGCCCGAATGGATCAAGGTAAATGCCGACGGCACGATCGCACGTCGAGAAAATGTGCCGGCCGCGTATAAGCAGGCTCTCCTGGAAATAAGCAAGAAAAACGGCGTCAGCGTTTACGGCATGACCAGCAACTACGGCGATGACGACTTCGATCCGATCCGGATGGCGAAGTCGATGGTAACCCCTGAAATGCGGTTAAGTCACGCCCAAGCCCTCGCCAAAATCGTACGTGAAGACCGCCTCGACGGCATTGATCTTGACTACGAAAATATGAAGGCAGGTGATCGCGAAAATTACAGCCTCTTGGTCGAAGCCGTCGCCAAAGAATTGCACAAAAGCAAGAAACGTCTCAGTGTTACGGTTCATGCCAAGCAATCTGAGCCTGGCAACTGGGATGCCGTTATCGCGCAAGATTGGAAACGCCTCGCGGCTGCTGCCGATGAATTCCGAGTAATGACTTACGATGAACACTGGGCCGGTGGCGAGCCAGGACCGGTCGCGTCCGATGCTTGGGTAGAAGCCACCATCAAATTCGCC
>CANFJD010000067.1 GCA_947447315.1 Fimbriimonadaceae bacterium | reverse complement strand
GGCTTGCGTCAGGATGGTCTTGCCTTCGATCTTATCGGGCAGGGCTTTACGGATGAGCTGCCAGTCACCGGCCATGAGATCGGCGTCGGCGAAGGCGGATTGGAACTGGGGTTTTCGCTTTTCCTGGGCGGCACCGATGGGATAGACCCAGGTTTGGGGGAGTCGGGTGAGGATGGGGAGGAGGATGCCGGCGAGCTTGCGGACTTGGTCGTAACTGCGGATGGGGAAGGGGAGGCCAAGGCCGAACATGAGGTCGCCGTAGGTGACTTTGGCCCCCGCCTTTTCCATGGCTTGGGCCATGCCGAAGCGATCGACGCCGGAGACGAGGAGGACCTTGAGGTTACGGAAATCGACGGTGCCTTCGCGCTGGAGAATCTCGACGGTGTCGCGTTCTAGCGTGTGCTTAAGGCCGGAGCCATCGACGACGGGGGTTTTCTTGACGGATTCGGCCACCCGTTGAATCTGTCGCCAGGGATATTGGCGGTCGTCGACGACGACGTAGACGTCGGCCCCGCCGACTCCGATGGCGTCGACTTTGCCGTCGTACTCCCGAAAGAGCGCCTGATACTTTTTGAAGTCCCCATCGGTGCCGATGCGTTCGATGAGGAAATCGGTCCCGAGCAGGGTGGCCTCCGAGCGCTTATCGCGCTTGGAGGTGCCAAGGGAGAGGGAGACGACGTGCTTCTTTTCGCTCATTCGGGTTGCCGATCGTTAGAATACGGCAATGGCTTCGATTTCGACATCTACGCCGCGGGGGAGTCCGGCGACGGCGTAGGTGGCGCGGGCGGGCGGGTCGGACGGGAAGTAGCCTCCATAGACCTCGTTGACGGCGGGGAAGTGATCCATGCTGCTGAGAAGGATGGTGGTTTTGGTGACGTTGGCGAAGGTGAGGCCGGCGGCGGCGAGGACGGCTTCCAGGTTGGTCATGACCTGGGTGACCTGGTCTTTGATGTCGCCGCGGACGATGTCACCGTCGGGCTTGAGCGGGATTTGGCCGCTAAGGAAAAGGAACTCGCCGCTGGCGCGGATGGCTTGGGAATAGGGCCCGATGGCGGCGGGGGCGTTGTCGGTGTGGACGACGGAGCGGCTCATAGACCGTAATTTACCAAGTATCGGCGGTTTTGCAGTGCCGGGAGCAGAATATCGTCACCCGAAGTGACCGTTCTGCCATAATGGGTTTGATGTCAGGAGGACGGATGATTCGAGAATTTGAAGCCATCCTTTTCGACGTCGATGGCACGCTCGTTGATAGCATCGACCTGATTGTTCAGGGTTTAAGCGACACCTTTCATGAGTTTGCCGGGCGGCGACCCGACGAGGCTGAGATCCTCGGCAAAATTGGTCGTCCGCTGAGATCCCAATTGCTCGATTATTCGGTGATGTCTCCCTCGCAGGAGCAGGTGGAGGCGATGACTTCCTTTGCCATCAACCGATTTGAAGACTTAAAGCATCTGGAACGGCATTTCCCCGCTGCGGTGGAAACGCTCCGATGGGTGCATCAGCAAGGCATTAAAACCGCCCTGGTGACCAGTAAGTCTCGCGTTGAGCTTGAGGCGTTTTTGACCCGATTTGATAGTGCGAGCTACGTGGACGCGATTGTCACCGCGTCGGATGTAGCTCATCCCAAACCCGATCCCGAAAGTGCCGTGCGGGCGTGCGAACTCCTTGGAGTTGATCCCCGAATGGCCGCCATGATCGGCGATAGCGTTTTTGATATTCGATGTGCAAATGGTGCCGGTCTCACGTCTATAGCCGTGGGATACGGAGCTGCGAACCCGGATACCCTCCTCAAGGAGCGGCCCGATCTCTACTTTGAGACCCCCGAGGCACTCCTTGCCTGGGCCAAAGAATTGGCCCCAACTGAATCATGCCCCGTAAGAAAATAGCGATTTCTCTCGACCAAACGACCCCCGAATCCCTGGCTGAAACTGCCATCCCCGCCGCCGCTGAGTCTGCTGAAGCGGCAGTTGATTCTGGAAAAACCAAGCCGAAGCGATCGGCGGCCAAAAAAGTAAAGCCAGAAGCGGAGCCCTTGGTGGTTGCGCCTTCCGAGCCAGAAGTGCCGGTTAAGAAAAGCAAGCGTAAGACGCTGGCTGATGTGGTGAGCGCGGTCACCGATGCGATCGGTTCTGCGGTTGCGTCGACGACAGAAGCTTCGGCCAAGAAGTCGCGAGCGAAGAAGGAGGCAGTGGTGGTGGCGGATCCTCTAGTGGAAGAATCGGAGGCCGCTGGTCTGCCGGTGTTGTTCCGGTCGGTACAAGGCGCTCCCGCGGTGGTGGAAACTGTCGTGGCGGATGTTGCGGTAGCCCCCGAGCGGAATCGACGCCGAGCGAAGCCGACGCCGGTGGCGGCGGAAGTTGTGGCGACGGTTGTAGTGGCGGAGCCCATCGTGGCTTCGGAGCCGATTGAAGAAGAAGGGGTTTTGGTTTCGTTCCGAGCCCGGGATACTAAAACGGTTAAGTCTCCGGCGGCCAAGGCACCGGCTCGAGAATCAAGTTCGGACGAGAATGGGCGATCACGCCGACGCCTGGCTCAAGATCGAGATCGGGAGCCGGCGGAGGTGGCGACACCAGCCCCGGCGGCGGAACCGGAATTTACGGAGAGCTCCGGCGAAGGCGGGTTTACGTTTGCTTTCCGAACTCCGGCAGAAGTGGCGCGCGAGGGCCGACCGGCTTCGGGAGGAAGGCGAGAGAATCAGCGAGGCCGCGCGACCGAGGGTGAATCGAGCGCAGATGGTGCGCGGGCAGAGTCTCCGCGGGAATCCGATAGGTTTGAATTCCGGCGTCGGGACAGCCGACCAGCTCCGGTAGTGGAGCCGACTCCCGTGGTGGCGGTGGAGCCGCCGGCACCGGTGGCGCCACCCGCGCCGGTGATCAAGTGGACGCAGCCAGATGACGGCCCGCAGGTCGTGGTGCGTAACGGAGTGGCTTTGATTGTTCGCGAGCAGACGATTTATCCGCCGCTGTTCTTCTTCGGGGGAGCGACGGATGAGCGTAGCGCGAATGTGATTTTGGAAGAGGCCCGGCTGGCGGCGGAAGCGGGGGTTCACCTTCACAGCTTCTTGTTGCCGTTTGTGGTGGACGAGACGGAAGTGGAAGCGAGCGCGGCGAGCGCGGCCTACCTGTTGAAGCGATCAGTCGAGATTGACCCTGAGGCGCAGGTGATGTTCCGAATCGTTTTTGAAGCTCCCCGGGGCTGGCAAGATCGATTCCCACGCGGTCGGTACCGCACTTTGGACGGTACGCCAGCGGATCCGAGCGTCTGCGATGACGAATTCTGGTCGGTCGCGGAGAACTGCCTGGATCGGTTTGTGAGATCGCTGCGGCTATTGCCGGAAGCCAAGCACATGCTGGGAATCCACCTGGAGCGCGGTGAGTGGTTCTTGGCGGAAGGGAACGGCTACGACAATTCCAAGGCGGCGGAATCGAAGTTCCGAGATTGGGCTCGTACTCGCTACAACCGGGATGAAGTTTCGTTGCGGGCGAGTTGGTTTGATGGCTCCGTGCGATTCGATACGATTAGCGTGCCGCTTTACCAAACGGAAGTTGGGGAAGAGGATCGATTCGTTCGGAGTTCACGCAAGCAACGACGAGTGGTGGACTACCACTTGTTCCTCAGCGATGCGACCGTCGAACGGATCGGCAAACTAGCCGAGACGGTGAAAGTGGCCAGTCAAGGCTACTTCTTGGTTGGGGTGAGCTACGGCTATACGTTCGAGTGGAGTCATCCGGCGAGTGGTCACCTGGGGCTTGGCAAGCTGTTGCGAACTCCAGAAGTGGACATCATTGCCGGTCCTCCGAGCTACCGAGATCGCGAACCGGGCGGAACGGCATCGTTCCCGACGCCAATTGATAGCTTTGCGCTGAACGGCAAGCTTTATATTAGCGAAGAGGATTACAAGACGTCGCTGGGGGATGGTCGCGATTACGACGACTTTAACCCGGTTCTGAAGACGCCGCAGGCCCTGGAGAGCGTGCATTGGCGCGGAACGGGCGTGGCGCTGGCGCATGCGACCGGACTGAGTTGGATGGACCTTTGGGGTCAGGGCTGGTTGAAGACGCATAGCGTTTGGAATCGGGCGGCTCAGGTGCGGAAGGCGTTGGTAGATCGAATCGAGGTTCCGCTTTCGGATCCGGAAGTGGCGGTGTTTATCGACGAAAGGTCTCTGGCTTATCTGGTAGATCAGAACGCGTTTGCGTTGCTGGTGCAGAATGCGCGAGAGGCGATTCTTCGAGCGGGCGTGAGTGCAGGCTTTTATCTGCTCAGCGATCTGGCTCACCGAGAGCAGTTCCCTGAGAGTCGACTCTATATATTCCTAAACGCGTGGGACATCCGGCCGGAATTGCGGGCAGCGGTGAAATCGCGACTGCAGCGCGATAACAAGGTTCTGTTCTGGCTTTACAGCGCGGGCCTATTCGATGGCGGTCGGGAGTCTTTGGAGCGCGTGCGGGAAGTGACGGGCATTGCTCTCAAGCCGCAGCCGTTCCACAGCAAGACGGGCACGACGTTGGTGAACCGACGGCATCCGCTTAGTAACGCTTTTGAAGAAAAGAGCATTACGGGAGCCAGCAAGTTGGAGCCGAGCTACTTTGCGATTCCGGAAGAATCGGTGGTGTTGGGCGAATACACCGATACGGGGCTACCGAGCTTTGTGATCAAAGAGCACGACGAAGATCCCAATGCACGCTGGACGAGTGTGTTCCTGGGTGAGCCGGTGGTGACCGCTTCTCTGATTCGATCGTTGGCTCAGATGGCGGGAGCGCACGTCTGGGATTTCTCGGGCGACGTGGTGCACGTTCGAGCGCCGTTTCTAACGGTTCACACTTCGCGATCGGGCAACCGGACCATTGCGCTGCCGGAAAAGAACTCGGCGTACGACTTGGTTTCGGGAGTTTGGGTGGCGAATGAATCGCCGAACATTCGGTACTCGGCGGTTGAGGGGACAACGCAAACGTTCCTAGTCGGGAGTCGGCTGGAACTGGATCACATCTTGAACTTGAAGGAAGCGGATGTTCTCAAAATCACCGAGTTGCCCGAGCGGAATGCCAATGTCCGGCTGGATGCGAGTGGATTCGATGTTCCGATCATGTCGCTGGGCGATTGGATGGGTGGCAACGAGAGTGAAGAGGTTTCTGACGAATGGTTCTTGCGACCAACGCCGGTGTTGGAAGAGAACACGGGGCAGGCTACGGAATCCTCGGAGCGCGTGGGGCAACGACGAAGGCGGGGCAGTCGAGACCGGGATCGAGACGGAAATCGTGATCGGGGGCCGCGTCCATCGGTGGAACCATTTGCGGATAAGCCTTTGAGTTCGGGTGATGACCTGGCCGTGATGTTTAGGAAGAAGAGCTAATCATGGCTTTTCGCTCTGGACTCGTCGCCTTGATCGGTAAGCCGAACGTTGGCAAAAGCACGCTAACGAACTTTATCGTGGGCCACAAAGTTTCGATCGTCAGTAACAAGCCGCAGACCACGCGTCGCCGAGTGTTGGGGATTACCACGACCGATGATTATCAGATTGCGTTTGTGGACACTCCCGGTGTTCACGAGCCACACACGCAGTTAGGTCGTTCCATGGTGGATCAGGCGCGTCGTGGTTTGATGGATGTGGATGTGATTTTGGTGGTTGTCGACGGGGCACACCACCCGGGTGAACAGGATCGCGAAATCGCGAAACTGACCAAGGCCCACACCAAGGAGAAGCCAACGCCGGTCATCTTGTGCCTTAACAAGATGGATCAGTTAAAGGCAGAGAATGTGGTTCGGCACGTCGAGGCTTACCAGGCTCTGTTCGAAACACAGGAGTACATGTTAACGACAGCGACCAAGGGTCAAAATGTCGGCGAACTGTTGACGCTGATCGTGAATGAATTGCCGGAACGGGCACCGGTCTTTGATGCAGACGAGTTCACGGATCAATCCTCACGGTTTTTGAGCGCGGAATTGGTTCGCGAGAAAATCCTACAGGCAACTTTCCAAGAAATTCCTCACAGCGTGGCGGTAACAGTTGACAGTTGGGAAGAAGAAGGAAACCTCAGCCGTATCATGGCCACGATCTTGGTGGAGAAAACGAGCCAACGGGCCATCCTCATTGGTAAGCAGGGGCAATTTATCAAGAAAATTGGTACTGAGGCACGATTAGAGATTGAGGAAATGCTCGGTCACCGCGTCTATCTAGAACTGCACGTGAAAGTAAGTGAGGGCTGGCGGATGAATCCGCGGGTGCTTCACGAACTAGAATACGATCAGTAATCGCGGAATTCATTTCGTAGAGGCATTACATTTATTCATGGCACTAGGACTGATTGACAAATTTAATGGAGAGCTGAGGGCCGATCCGTCTCTTGCCTTGCCAAGCCAGGTACCGATTCCGCGTGCAAAATCGGGTCCGCTACATCGAGTGGAGTTTACGGTTGAGTTCGTGGGGCCGTACTCCATACCAGCGGGTAGCGCCTCTCGACTGCTCGATCAGGACTGGTACCTGGCGTTGCAGTCGCCGAAGATTTGGAGCATGTCCGCAGCCGATAACCAATGGGTGCCACTCGTCGGCACAAGCGTGGGTTCTTACGACTCGTTGGCAATCTGCTGGCCCTACCTGCGCGAGGATTCTCGGCTCACCGGAGCGGTGGCAGACTCTCTATGGAGAGCTTCGGCCCCATTTGCGGATGCCGTACGTCGCCGACCGGCGGCATTACCACCCCCGGAAGATGTTGACCGATTGGCCGAAGAATTGCAGGCGATTCGCGATCATCTCAACATCGGGGTGACTTTTGTTTTCTCCCCGAGTTCGGGTTGGGTGTCGGAGCGGGAGGTGTGGATTACGGCGGCAAATATGGGATTGACCTTTGCTCCGCAAGGCGCATTTGAATATCGCGTCAACGGGACCGAGCTTCCGCTGTTTTCGGTTACGCCGATCGGAGAAAACGAACAGTTTTCTTTAGGATCGGTGCTGGACAATGCGGTGCATAGCGGCTTGTTAATTGGTTTTAACGTTCCGCGATGCCCTAATCCGCCAAAAGCGATTGAAGGGGCGCTGCGGTTTGGTCGATTGCTTTGCGAGCGGTTTGGTGGTCGCCTCATCAATGATGAGGACCAGTTTGTGGACGCGGCGACGGCGGCACGCAGTATTGAGCAGGTTCAGCAAGCGGCGATTACACTTACGAAAACTGAAATCATTCCCGGCAGTAGCGAGGCATTGGCGCTCTTTCCCCTCGAAGCGTAACCGCCAGAAATGCGCCCCAATCGCCGCCTTGCCGTTGACAGGCTGGCGGCAATTGGACACACTATGAGCTTCCGACGCGGGAAGTAACTATGAGCGCAAAGAAGACAGTTAACGTGGGCCTGATTGGCTACCAATTTATGGGCAAAGCCCACTCAAATGCTTACCGGCAGGTAAATCACTTTTTCCCCGAGCTGCCGGTGGAAGTTCACATGCACACCCTTTGTGGACGAAATGAAGCCAAGGTTCGGGAAGCAGCCCACCAGTACGGTTGGACGAACATCGAAACCGATTGGCGAAAGGTTGTCGAAAACCCCGATATCGATGTGATCGATATTTCCACGCCGGGCAACCTCCACGCAGAAATTGCAATTGCGGCAGCGAAAGCTGGCAAAGCGGTGTTCTGCGAAAAGCCGATTGGTAACACCCTTCCGGAAGCGAAAGCGATGCTGGAAGCCGTGATGGAAGCTCAGGTTCCCCACGCGGTTTTCCATAACTATCGAAAAGCTCCCGCCGTTGGCCTTGCCAAGCAGATGATCGAAGCCGGCGAACTCGGCACGATCTATCACTGGCGCGCCACCTACCTCCAGGACTGGATTGCCGACCCCAACTTCCCGTTGGTATGGCGATTACAGAAGGAGATCGCTGGATCGGGCACTCACGGCGATATCAATGCTCACATCATCGATATGGCGCGTCACCTCGTGGGCGAGATTGACGAAGTAGTAGGACTCCTCCACACCTTCGTGAAGCAACGACCGTTGGCGGGTGAAATTGACGCATCGCTCGGTGCCAAAGCGACGACGGAAATGGGCGAAGTAACCGTCGACGACGCCGCGATGTTCTTGGCCAAGTTCAAGAACGGCGCGCTGGGAACATTTGAAGCCAGCCGATTTGCCGTGGGACGAAAAAATTATCACCGATGGGAGATCAATGGTTCCAAGGGATCCATCGTGTTCAACCTGGAGCGGATGAACGAGCTGGAGTACTACGATAACTCGGCGGCGGACGGTCGGGCGGGCTTTACCGTGATCCAGGCTACCGAAGGCAGTCACCCGTGGGCGGGTCACTACTGGCCGGTTGCCCACATCATCGGGTACGAGCACACGTTCATCAACCTGCTGGCGGACGCTTTTGCCGCCTATGCCGAGAACCGACCGATCAGCCCGAACTTGATCGACGGATACGAGAATCAGCGCGTTCTGGACGCGGTGGAGCGATCAAGCGAAACCCGTAGCTGGATTAAGCTGTAAGAACCTAAACGCCCCGGTCTATTCGTTCCCTTTTTGAGGGCCGAATGGTCCGGGGCATTTTTCATTAAGCGTTCACAATAGAGGGGATGTCTAACCCGGCGGATTCCCCTTCTTTTGATCAGGAGGCAATGGGTAAGGCATTGCGGCGCACGGGCAAAACGGCCAGCAAGCTGGCCTACGTCGCCATCGCACTCGTGTTTTTGCTGGGAGCAATTGGTCCTTGGACCGATTGGCAGTGGTACTCCCACGATCTCGGAAGCACGCTCGTTCCCGCCATGGCGTACCGGTGGGAGGGTTTGCTTTTCATCACCTCATTTCTGCTGGTCTGGGGTTGGTTCTCTATTAACTTTCGCTGGTCTTCCCGACAGACCTTGGTTTACGATCCAGAGCCACTTTCGCCCCAGCACCTTCCGGCAGCGATGATGCTGAGAACAACGGAGCGATTGGCTCCTCGCGTCCAAAAGGTCCTGGCCTTTGTGCTCGCATTAACTTCGGCGGCGGGATTCGCGTCGGCCTGGCCGAAATTGCTGATGGCGATCAACGGCGTCAACTTCGGTCGGAAGGATCCAGCATTTGGATTCGACCTAAGCTTCTTTGTCTTTCGATTGCCCTGGTACGAGGAACTGGTGGCGGTACTGCTCTGGATTTCGGGAGCGGCGTTTGTGTTGGTTTTGGCGAATTACGAGCTGATGCGCGGCCTGTCCGCGGCTGCAAATGCGACGGTCGCGGCACCCCAACGTCAGCGGCACTTGTACGGTCTGGCGGCCATTTTCCTGCTCGTCATGGCGGTGCGAACCGAGATCAATATCTGGAGCTTGGTGTACCAACCGGGAACGCAGTTCACCGGTGCCGGTCGAGCCGTTTGGACAACGGTGGGTACGCGTCATGTCATCGCAGTTTTGATGGTGGTGGCGGCGGTCGCCGCCGTGATTTTTGGTCAGCGTCGCCGACGCGTACCGGCGCCGTGGCTTTTGCCCGCCTTTGTATTTGCCGCCTGGATGATTTTGGTGGAGGGCGCGGCGAGCGTAACCCAACGATTTACCGTCGATCCGAATCGACTCAACGCCGAATCTCCCTATGCGGCCCGAGCCATTGAGATGACTCGCTTTGGATACGGCTTAACGCCATCGGACCTGACGGATACCAACGTAACACCGGATATCAGACCTTCGCGGGCGACCGTCGCTTCTTCGCAACCGACGCTGGACAATATGCGGCTTTGGGACCCCGAAGTGATGCGGCAGGCGTTTGATCAGTTGCAGAGTCAGCGAAGCTACTACAAGTTTCACGACGTTGATGTCGATCGATACCCGATCAATGGGAAGGAGACCTTGGTGATGCTTTCGCCGCGGGATATTCACCCGGATGGATTGCCGATGGCGGCCCAGAACTGGACCAATACTCGCCTTCGATACACCCACGGATACGGGATTGCGATGGCGCGGGTGGATTCGGCATCGCCGGAAGGTGAACCCTCGATGCTGGTGGAGGGAATTCCGGTTCGAGATTCCGTTTTGAAGGTGGGGAATCCACGCGTCTATTTCTCGGACTTTCGGGATGAGGTGGGATTACCGACCGATGAGCCCGTGATCGTGGATACAGACGAGCCTGAGTTGGATTACGAGAGCGCGGCGGGGACGACGACCCATGCCTGGACGGGCGGTCGCGGGATTCCAATCTCCAATTTCTTCGCCAAGGCATTGTTTGGCATTCAGCTGCGCGACGGAAATTTGATCGTCAGCTCCAACATCAAGGGAAGTTCGCGACTGCTGATCCACCGAAACGTTTTGGACCGGGCTACGAAGGCGTATCCCTACTTAAAGTTCGATCTTGATCCCTATTTGGTGGCGGCGGGAGGGAAATTAAGGTGGATCTTAGACGCTTACGTAACAAGCGATCGACTCCCCTACTCTGCGACTTTGGATGGTCAGTCGGGATCTATTAACTACATTCGCAACGCGGCGAAGGTGGTGGTTGATGCTTACACCGGCGAGGTGACCGCGTACGCGACGAACCTAGAGGAGCCGATTACGGCGACCTACGCCAAGATCTATCCGGGGGCGTTTAAGAACTTGGACGCGATGCCGGCCGAACTTCGGGGACACCTGCGGTATCCGGAGGATATGCTTCGGGCGCAATCAGCCATCTTGACTCAGTACCATGTTTCGGATCCCCGGGTATTTCTGAGCAACTCAGATGTTTGGCAGATTGCCAACCAGGTGGGCACGAATGGCGGACCGGAACCGATAAAGCCGTTTTACGTGATCATTGCCTTACCGGGTGAAACCCAGGCGACCTTTACGTTGATTTTGCCGTTCTCGCCCAGCGGAAAGCCGAATATGAGCGGATGGATTGCGGCCCGGATGGGGGCACAAGGTACCAGCGATCTGAAGCTGTTCCGCTTTAAGGGTCAGTTGCCGCCGGGGCCGGAATTGATGGAAAGCAAG
>CANFJD010000066.1 GCA_947447315.1 Fimbriimonadaceae bacterium | reverse complement strand
GCTGAAGTTCGTCAACGACCAGAACGGTAAGGATCTCTACGACAGCGGCATGATTGACATCGCTGACCTGAACGGCATGTTCAACCCGAGCGGCCCCAACTTCGAAGTCGGTTACACCGGCGGTCTGCTTCGCCTGGACTTCGGTCGAAAGATCTCCATCAAGCCGGAAGTCGGACCCGGAACCTACGAGAACGTAGGACTCATCAAGGTCATCCGAAACTAAGCCACCAACCGCAATCCAGAAGCCGGTCCGCGATCCTCGCGGACCGGCTTTGTTTGTGTCGTGTGCTTTGCTCGCAATATTTCGCCCTACAATATTTTTTACTAGGCAGTGGGTTATCTATTGATTTACAGAGAGAAGCAACAGGTTTTTATGGCTTGATTCCGCGGTTTTTGTCGGGTGGACATGACCATTTTCCCCGCGGATTCACCCAGCAGTAATTTTGCGTGGCAAGCGACGGCGGTTTATTCGTACTAACTACGCAGCCGAGATTCAATTTTGACAACTTGGTCGATGGGATTTGGGTCAGTGACGCTACGGCGTCTGCAAACCCACGGGCGGTTGTGAACGGTGACTAAACTTTCGCTGGCACCATAGGTAGCCCATCGCGATAAACTGGCCCAAGATTAGAGGTTGAAACTGAGATTGAATTCCAAACCACAGAATTCCGATGACTAATGCGTCCCGCAGCAGTCGCTTGATTGAGAATTCCACAAAAAGTAATCCGGAACCGATGGCAATTCCAACCACCATGAGTCGGCAATCAAAGCCGACAAGGGCCATGAAATATCCGGGAAGCAGAATGGTGTCCTCCAACAGATAACGATCCGCCTGACGCCCAAACCCGAGCAGACGCACCAGCGGTTTGCACTCGAGATACGCCCGGTATAAAATTCCAACCAGCAGCCATGTGAAAAGTGGATGCATAGCTTTTCTCCTTCTGTAGGGCCAATCAATACCCGCGAAGGACGCTCCTAACTCCGATTATATCACCGAAATCTCTTAGGTGCAAATACTCAGACCCCTTCTCCACCAGTGTGAAGAAGGGGTCTCTCGTGGAACGCAAATAGGAGAATCACATGTGCGCGATGATGTTATCGCCGAACTCGCTGCACTTGATCTCGGTTGCGCCTTCCGTTAATCGAGCGAAATCGTAAGTCACGCGTCGACTGGCGATCGCTCCGTTGACTCCCTTCAGAATCAAGTCTGCTACTTCCGTCCAACCCAGGTATCGGAACATCATTTCGCCGCTTAGAATCACCGAACAAGGGTTCACCTTATCCAAATTTGCGTACTTGGGCGCCGTACCGTGCGTCGCCTCAAAGATCGCGTGACCGGTGATGTAATTGATGTTCGCGCCCGGCGCAATGCCAATTCCGCCAATCTGAGCCGCTAGTGCGTCGCTGAGGTAGTCCCCGTTTAGGTTCAACGTGGCAATTACGTCAAAATCTTCCGGTCGCGTCAAAACCTGTTGCAGCGTAATGTCGGCGATAGAATCCTTGATCACAATGCCGGCGCCGGGCTTTCCTTCCGGAATTCGGCACCAAGGTCCGCCATCAATCTCCTCTGCGCCGAAGAACTCTCGCGCCACTTGATAGCCCCAGTCACGGAATCCACCTTCGGTGAACTTCATGATATTTCCTTTGTGCACCAGCGTCACGGACTTCCGGCCGTTGTCAATGGCGTACTGGATCGCGCTGTGCACCAATCGCTCGGTTCCCAGGTAGCTAACCGGCTTGATCCCAATGCCGACCATTACTTCGCTTTCTCGAGCCGGTGCCCCTACCGATTCCAGCTTAGCGTTCCAAGCGTCGCCCGCGGCCTTCGTACCAAACCGAATCTTGCCAAACTCCTTCGGAAAGTTCTCGGCCAAGAAATCCAAAATCTTCTGCGAATCTGCCGTTCCGCCCGCGTACTCGATACCGGCGTATATATCCTCCGTGTTCTCCCGGAAGATGACCATGTCCACAGCCTCCGGCTTCTTTACCGGGCTGGGAACGCCTTCAAACCACATAACCGGGCGAAGACAAACGTAGAGATCTAGAATCTGCCGCAGAGCAACGTTGAGCGACCGAATTCCGCCGCCAACCGGAGTGGTGAGCGGACCTTTGATCCCGATCAGGTACTTGTCAAAGGCTTCTAGGGTGGCGTCAGGCAGCCAAGATCCCGTTTCGTTAAACGCCTTTTCCCCCGCCAAAACTTCTTGCCAGGCAACCTTTTTGGTGCCGCCAAACGCCTTTTCCACCGCCGCGTCAAATACGCGGACGCTTGATCGCCAAATATCGGGACCAGTTCCGTCCCCTTCAATAAACGGAATAATCGGATCGTTCGGAACGTTAAGACCGGCGCTGGTCATTTGAATCGGGCTTGCCATGCTGCCCGATAGAATACCGCCCGCTTTCGCAAATCGAAAGCGGGCGGTCTGGAGGATGGCTACCGTCCCAACTTACGTGTGAGACGGACCAAGCGACCATCGTTATTCAGGAGTACATCTCCCTGGGCATTCATGCCAAGGCCGTAAACGTTGACAAAAAGTACCTTGTCGCCGGTTGTGCCCGAACCATCGCCGCCCCCGGCCACCGTCTTCAACGCCCCATCGAACAACCGGCGGACTCGCCTTGCATCGCCGATATACAGCACCCCGGTAGCATCGGTCGTGATGGCATTGACATAGGTGAATCTTGCCAAAGTCGCATCCGCGTTGTCCGCGGTTCCGCTAACACCGTCACCCGCAACCGTGCTCACCGTTCTCGTCAACAGATCCATCGCCCGAATTCGGTTATTCCCGCGGTCGCAGATATAAAGTTTGCTCGCTTCGGCCGAGTAAACGGCACCGACCAGGTTGCCAAACCGGGCGGTATAGGATGGACCGTCGACGAATCCACCGACACCTGTCCCCGCCACGGTATCGAGATACCAAGAGGACGCTAAGTTCCGGTTTCCACCGACGTATCTCAGCTGGCGAATGCGGAATCCGGTGTATTCGGTGAGAAAGAGCTCGTCATTAGACGGCCCCGTCACCGCTACCGGCCCGCGCAGCCGGGCAACGTCACCGGTTCCGGTTGCGTCTCCGGGAGTTCCAGCGGCACCGGCAATGGTCGAAACGCCCCAGTTGGAGGCAATTGTCGGATCTGCCCCTTCGTAATAGAGCGCCACCCGCCGAATGGTGTGATTGAGCTCATCGGCCACGATTACTTCCGTTCCCGCTTTGTTCACCTGAATTCCGTCAGGAACTCCGAACCGAGCGTCGGACCCGCTACCATCGGTCGACCCGGAAAATCCAGCTTTACCAGCCACCAACGTGACGTTGCCCGCGGTATCAATTCGGCGGATGATTCTCAACAAAGCATCGGAGACGAAAATATTGCCGGCACCATCGGTCGACATGTAAGTCGTCACGCCATCGAACGCAACATTCTCCAATTTGCCGACCGTCCCGCCGCCAGAGTTGTTTCGAGATAGGAACTGAGCGACGACGTTAGGCGACCCCGCGCCGTTACTCGCGTTCAATACCGCTTCAAGTCCCGCGTAAACGCTAGTGGGAGCTTCCACCGTCACGGCAAAGCGAAACGCGTTAACCGTTGCCGGAATCGAGAACTGCCATTCGCCCGCTTCGATCGTCTGTCCCGGTTCCACTCGCTGATTAATATCGATGTAGGGTCGTTGCAAACCATTAAGGTCGGCAAATCCCGTTGGATTCGTCAGCTTTGGTTGACCGACCGAGGTTCCGTCCGGCGTGCCAAAATCGAATGAGCCTTGCGAAACGATGCGGCGCACCGCGTTCGATCCATTGTCCGCGACAAGCAATCGTCCACCGGGCTCCGTTGCTAGACCGACCGCTGACCCAAACAATGCGGAACTTCCGGTGCCATCCAAATATCCAGACGAGCCGAACCCTGCCACCAGCGCCACACTCCAGTTCTTCGCAATCAGCGGTGCCGCCGTTCCTTTAAGAACGATCCGCTTGATCTGATTGTTTCCGTTATCCGCCAGGTAGAACGTGTCACCAACGGCAGTTACGCCCAATGGAGTAGAAAACAGAGCCGCGCTGCCATCTCCCACCGCGTTACCCAAACTGCCGAAAACGACCGACTTTCCGGTTGCCGCAAGGAAAATTCGAACGCGGTTCAACGATGTCTCCGTCACCAGTACCGACCGATTATTTGACACCGCTAGCGCTCGGGGATCGGTTAGTCCAGAGGATCGAGTCGCGACCGCACTGACCGTCAAATTGCTAGCTGTAAAGGCATATGTGAGCGTACGGATTGAACCGTTTCCGGTATCTGACACTAGGATCTGGTTCACCGCCGAATCAATCGCAACCCCGCGCGGCCCGTTGAATCGGGAGGCCGCCGAGGTTCCGTCCGTATTACCGGGAGTTGCATCCGCACCGCCAATTGTTGTCACCAATCCAGAACTGATCGCGATCAACTTAACCGAGTGAAGCGTTGAGCAAGGGGCCACCAGATACTCACGTCCGGTCGCCGGATCGCGAAGGTAGGCGAGCGAATCCGCCGGAACAGAAAGTGCTACGGTCGAAATGTAGCCATCCTGCAGTTTTCGTAGGCGAGCGTCGGTTCCGTTAAAGTAGATACTTCCATCCTGACCGACCGCCACCGCCGAGGGGAATGAAGTGAGAGCCGTGGTTGCCGGTCCATCGTCGTAGCCGTTTCCTGCACAGCGAAAAGCGGAACTTACGACCGCCCGATCTCTGATGTCAGTTTCGTAATTTGTCGCCGGACCAATAGGGCCAAACTGAATTCGAATCGGTCGTCCCCCGCCGATGGCTTCATTGAGATTATTCTTAAGGCGGACTTTGATCGAGCGTCTACCTACTTCTCCGCCTTCGGCCAATAAGGTTGTCGTTTCGAATGTCACCGCGCCGCCGGTCAGAACCGCGGATCTGCCTTTACCGGTCTTGGCTCCGTCAGTCTCCAAGGGCTGAATCTGCACCTTACCGGAAGCAACATCCACATCAAATAGTGCCGTACCCTTTTCGGCAGCCGGAGTCGGCGTCGGCGTCGGCGAAATGCTGTCCGAGCCACCGCCCGCTCCTCCGCAGCCCGCCAAAACTGCCGGCAACAAGAACCCAATGAATCGCAAACGCTTCACTCTTCCATTGTACGTCGCGAAAGCAATTCTGTTAACCCGTGAAATTGCCAGCTTACAAAGATCGTAGTACGGATCGTGCCAGCAATCACCCATCCCTACGAAATTACTGTCAACTGGTCAGGCGGACGCGACGGCACGGGAATTGCAGAAACCCAAGTGAGTCAGTTTGCATTTCCGCTCTCGGTACCGACGGAGTTTATGGGGCCAGGTATGGCCGGTCAGACTAATCCAGAAGAGATGTTCACCGCCACCGTAGCGAGTTGCTATGCCATCACGTTTGGCATCATCGCCGCGAACCGCAAACTTCCGGTGGATAGTGTCAGCATTACCGCCTCGGGCGAGGTGGAACAGAACGGCGCATCGTTCAAGTACAAGCGAATCATCCTTCGGCCTTCCATCACCGTCACTCCTGGCACCGATTCGGCAATCCATGCGGAAATCCTCAGCTACGCAATCAAGACCGATCAGTACTGCATCATTGGCAATGCCATCCGCGGCTCGGTCGAAATCGTGATCGAACCGACCATCGCTTAGGATCACCTACCGGAGCATCTGCGTAAAATCGCAAAATCCTAGGTTGTCAAAATCTACGGTCGGGCCCTTACAAATAGAAACGTCGGATGCATGATCCGCCTGAGCAAGTTTTCGGGTTGTCTACCCGACGAAGCGCGTTGGGGCGTTCCTTCTCATGTCATGTCGATCGGCACGATCCATGAGGCAAAAGTGGATAGATTTCGTGAAAGTACATGGTTAATTGCTATATAAGACTCAATTTATCACTGCAAGCCTAGTAAAAGTAATGTAATGCTATTACGTACTGGAAAACGTGATGACATGACGGAGACCCTTTTGAGTGCGGGCGCTTGAGTCCGCTTTGAACTTGGGTACCGAATCTACGTCTCTGCCGACCGAACCTCAAGATCTGAGCCCGGCACGGCGATGCCCTTTCCCGCAACTACAGAAACCGGCGCGCTGACTCGAGACTTCGGGGGACGGCGGTAAGCGGATCCTCTTCGCCTTCAAACTCCAGCGAAAGCCAACCCGCGTAGTTGGCATCCTTAAGGTGACTGATACACTTCGCCAAGTCCACATCGCCTTCTCCGAGTGAAGTTCCAACGTACTTGGTTCCATCCATAGCGGAGTAAGCAAAGCCTTCGTAATCTGGGAGAGCTCGCCGAAAATCCTTGAAGTGGACCATGTTCGCGACATCGGCCAAGTCGGCAATTGCCTCCGCCGAGTCCTGGCCGACGAGCAGGAAATTCCCGGTGTCGGGATTCGCTCCCAGGCAACCGATGCCGACTTCGTCGATGATTCCTCGCACCTGCGCAGACTTCCCGGCAAGGGTCCCGTGGTTCTCCAGCGCCAACTTCACTCCCTGCGAACCGGCGTACTCCGCGGCGTCTCGCAGTCCATCGATGATCCACCCGCGGGCCTGGTCGAAAGTGATTCCTTCCGCGATATCCCCCGCAAAAACCCGAACGACTTTGGCACCGTAGTGGTTCGCCTCGTCAACGCCAAACTTGATCCGGTCCACCTGCGCTATTCGCTCCGCCGGGTCCACTTTTGCGAAATTGTTACTGACGCTAAATATCGCGACCGGTAGTCCGGTTGCCTCCAACCCAGCCCGCGCTAATTCGCGACCGGCCTCGATCTCGCCCTGGTAAAAGAAGTCAAGCAGTTCTACGCCTTCGGCACCGCTTTCTTTGGCATGCTCGATGAAGCTCTGGATCGTGATCCGCCCGGCTTTCCATGCGTGAAAATACGACCACATGGAAACGCCGAGGCGCATGGTTACCGAACTCCCGCTACCTTGTCACCCAGCGCAGTGATGAGGGGCCCGAAGAAAACGAATGTCCCGAATACCGCCGCCGCACATAACAAAAATGCGCTCTGCAATGCCGGACGAACGGGGGCCAAGCGCGTAATCGCCTGCTCATCGTTCGGCACCACCGCGGCGTAAGCAATTCGGAGATAGAACGAAACGCTGATAATGCTGCTTACGGCAAGAATGATCGCCAGCGGCATCAATCCGGCTTGCATCGCGTCGCCAAAGATCAGTGCCTTACCGAGGAATCCACCCGTAAGCGGAATCCCCATGAGCGAGGCCATGAAGATAACCAGGCTGGCTGCCGCCGCCGGCGACCGTCGGAACAAACCATTCAAGTTCTCCACGCTTGTTGTTTCCTCGCCATCTCGTGCCGCAAGGGCAATGACGGCAAACGCGCCAACCGTGCTTACCGAGTAAGCCAGCATGTAGTAGATGAGAGTGTTCGGCCCCACCTGCGACGGAGCCACACCATGGGCCAGAATGGCAACCAAGATGTATCCCGCGTGGCCAATCGACGAATAACCCAAAATGCGCTTCACGTCTGTCTGCCGTAGCGCGACGAGATTGCCGTAGAGCATCGTCAGTCCCGCAATCACACTTAAGACGGGTAGCCAGTAAGCCTTCAAATCAGAGGCATAACCGAGCAACCGGAACATCACCACGAACGCGGCAATCTTGCTTCCCGTTGCCATATACGCACCAACATTGGTCGGAGCACCCTGATAAACGTCGGGAGTCCACTGGTGGAAGGGAAAGAAGCTTGACTTGAATCCTAGTCCGATCAGAAGCAACGCCAACGAGAAAACGACCAACGTTCGCACGTCTGCCTTTCCGCCCGCCCAAGCCGCACCAATCGCGCTCAGATCGAGCGACCCGGAAGCGCCGTAGAGCAACGCAATTCCGTACAGCAGGAAGGCACTGGCGAAGGCTCCGAGCAGGAAGTACTTCATGGCCGATTCCTCCGATTTCTCCTCGGATCGGCTAATTCCCGCCATGACGTAGAGGGAGATCGACAAGATTTCGAGACCGACGAAGATCAGCAGGAGATTCGAGGTCGATACCATCAACATCGCGCCGCTGATAGACCACAGCAGCAACGGATAGAACTCACCGAACGGAATCCGCTTTTCGCGTAGGTACGGCTCGCTGAATAGGATTACCAGGATCCCCACGACCACAAGCGTAATCTGAGAAGCGAGAGACAATGGATCTCTCAACAGCATTCCACCAAAGCTAGTGGTCGCCGGAGCCACGAATTGCACGCCAACCAGGCCCGCGGTCAAAAACAGGCCGAAGACGGAAAGCATCACGATCAGGGAGTTGTCCCGCTTGGGGGCGACAATTTCCAACACGAGTGCCGATATTCCCGTCAGCACCACCATTACAAACGGCAGAATCAGAGACCAATCGGTTACGGGAACGGGAAATTGAAACATCTTTAGTGATTTCCTCCATCAATGCTAGCGACGGCCGCCGGGGAAGAATCTGCCGCCACATCGCGGTCGGGAGTCAAGTGAAGTCGGGCAGGCGCGATAACTACGCCGTCCTTTGTTAAAGCACCCGCATCGGCTTCCTTAGTAGAAATCTCCAGGGTGTCGTCTAACCAGACTGGACGCTGGCCCACCGGATTCGTTGCCATCAAACGTGTCGCCTGCGTGCTCGCTTCCAATGGCTTGAAGAATAGTCCGGGGACGAGGCCGCCCACAAAGATCAGTCCCACCATGACGACGGCCACGCCAAGCTCCCGAGGGTGCAGATCGGCCATCTCCGAGTTCTTCTCCGAGATCGGTCCCAAGAACAGATTTCGGAACATGCCCAGCAGGTAGACGGCACTTATGATCACGCCAGCTCCTGCCGCTACCGCAAATCCTAGGTTGAATCCCCACGCATTTGCATAGCCTGCCTCGAACGCCCCCAAGAGAGCCATAAACTCGCCAACAAAGCCGTTCGTCGAAGGCAACCCAACGCTACCCAGAATTCCAACCAGGAAGATGAGCGCCATGACCGGTACCCGAGCTTTCAATCCGCCGAAAGCAGCAAAGTCCGTCGTTCCGTTTCGCAACATCAAATATCCGAGGGTCATCAGAATTAAGCTGGTGCTAATTCCGTGGGCAAACTGCTGAACGCCGCTTCCCATCATGCCGACATGACTCAGACTGAAAATTCCAAGCAGCACGAAACCCATGTGCGAAAGTGAGGAGTAGGCGACCATTCGCCGGGCGTCCTTTTGCGCCGTCGCCAAAATCGCTCCATACAAAATGCCGATCACCGCTAGGGTCGCGATTACCGGGGCGAACTGTTGGCTTGCTTCTGGATAAAGTGGCAAGACGAACCGCAGAAATCCGTAGCTGCCGAGCTTAACCATCACGCTCGAAAGAATCGGCGCGACGATCGGAGACTCGGCGTATGTATCCGGTATCCAACTGTGGAACGGAAACGCCGGGGTCTTAACTAAAAGGGCGATTGAGATTGCCCAAAATCCCCAAGCTTGAGCCTGTAAGGCGTTGGCCCAGAACTGCCCACCCGCTACCGATTGCTGGATATCCAAGATCGAAAAACTCAGACTTCCCGTAACCGCTCGGTGCTGAATGGCCAAAGCGACCATGCCCACCAGCATGAAGATCGATCCGGCAAAGGTGTAAATCAGGAACTTTGCCGCCGCTCGCTTTCGTCCTTCTCCACCCCAAATGCTCACCAAGAAGAACATCGGCAGGAGCGTCAATTCGAAGAAGGTGAAGAACAGGATCAAATCGAGCGATAGAAAAGCCCCGAGCATTGCCGATTCCAGAATCAGCAGCAGACCCATGAAGATCTTCGTCCGCTCATTGATCGCCGTGCCAAAGGAGACGGCGACAAAGCTCAACAAGGTCGTCAGCAACACCATCCAGTAGCTGATGCCGTCGATCCCAAGTTGGTACTTCACACCGAGCGGTTTGATCCAATCGAAAGACTCCTTCAGTTGAAAATGGAAAGTCTCCGCGGAAGTCTTGAACAAAACAAAGATGCTCAGCAAAAGCACCAAGCCGCTGATCGCCATGGCGATGGACTTGGGGCGCTTAGAATCACCGTCAGGCAAAAAGAACATGCCAATGCCCGCCAAAAACGGCAGCCAGACCAAGATCGATAGCAAAGGCATTACTTTCCTCCTCCTGCGTTCAGCACGTAAATAAACCAGCCGACAATTCCCACTCCACCGATGAGCATGAAGAGGGCATACAATCGGACGAAGCCGGTTTGAATTTGGCCAACAAAAACTCCAAGTCCCTGCGCGGCCGTGCTGCTACCATTCACGGCGCCATCTACCACTAGGTGAGCGCCTTCGTCCAGCGCTTCGGCAAGACCCTTTCCTCCAGTATCGAACAAGTTAGAAATTAACCGATCGAACCCGAATTGATTTGCTGCCGCTCGTCGCCAAGGAGCCCACTTTTGCAGATCGAACCCTTCCTTCGCGGAAAGTCCCCGACTGTAAACAAGCGCGGCGATGATCGTTCCCGCCCACGCTGCCGCCAAGCTGTACATCAATAGGTTCGGTACTTCGTGGTGAAGCTCACCCAACACGGGAATCTGGTTCGTGTTGATCCAAGTTTCAAAAGCATTTCCGCTTGCCAATGCATAGCCTCCGCCGACGCTTAGAATCGCCAACGCAATCAGCGGAACGAGCATGGAAATCGGCACTTCGTGCGGCTGGTGCATTTGGTCCAGCGCGTGATGATGATCGTCCGTCTCGTGCGAATGACTGGTCGGGATTTCTCTCCATCGCTCCTTGTTGCCAAGGAACGTAAGGAAAAACATTCGAGTCATGTACATGGCGGTCAGGAATGCCACCCCAAGGGCAACCCACCCGGCAATCTGTCCAAATTGAATCCCGTTAATCTCCGCATGGTGATTAGCCAGTGCGTAACCGATGATTGCTTCTTTCGAAGCAGCTCCTCCCAGTCCCGGAACGATGGCGATAATCGATACCCAGCCAATCAACACGGTCGCAAAGGTGATCGGAATGTACCGAGCCAGCTTTCCGTAGTTACGCATGTCTTGGT
>CANFJD010000065.1 GCA_947447315.1 Fimbriimonadaceae bacterium | reverse complement strand
ATTGTGACCGGTTCGCAAAGGGGCTTCATAATCTGTAGCATGACTGTTCGCGAACTGCGGGAGAAGTACCTGGCCTTTTTCATTTCTAAGGGGCACCGGGCGTTTCCGTCGGGTTCGCTGATCCCGTACGATGTGACCGGTCGCCTGGATACCAGTCTGCTCTTTAACGGTGCGGGCATGATCCAGTTCAAGCCCTATTTCCGCGGCATCGCCAAGCCCGAGCATCCGCGACTCACCACCTGCCAGAAGTGCGTACGAACGGGCGACATCGATGAAGTGGGCGACGATACCCACCTCACTTTCTTCGAAATGCTGGGCAACTTCTCGTTCGGCGACTACTTCCGCGAAGACGCCATCCGATTTTCTTGGGAATTCCTCACCTCTCCGCAGTGGCTTGGACTCGACCCGGCCCGCCTCTCCTTCACCGTATTTGAAGAAGACGATGAAGCTGCCGCCCTTTGGCAATCGTGCGGCGCGCACCACGTCGTTCGCCTGGGCGAAGAAACCAACTACTGGCCCGCCGGTTCGTTTAGCAAAGGCCCTCCTGGCCCCTGCGGACCAAACTCCGAAATGTTTTATTGGGTGGGAGACGGTACGCCCCCCGCTGCCGGTCAATCGCGAGAAGATTGGCTGGCGGATGACGCCGCCGGTAACTGGGTAGAGATCTGGAACGACGTATTCATTCAGTACGAGTGGCAAGGCGAAGCTCTCGAAAAGGGCTACCGCAAGACGGGAATGCCCGATCTCCCCTTCCGATCCATCGATACGGGCATGGGGCTTGAGCGCACCGCCATGGTCCTCGGCGGCCAAAGCACCGTCTACGAAACCGACGCCTTCACCGCCATCTTCGCCGCGATTGATCAGCTGAGTGGCCCAGTGGAGGGACCCACCACAATTGCCCGCCGCGTGATTGCCGACCACATCCGCACCGCCACCTTCTGCATCGCCGACGGCATCTTGCCTTCCAATACCGGTCGGGGCTATGTCCTCCGCCGGCTTATTCGCCGCGCGGTCCTTAAAGGCGATCGCGCCCTTGGTATCCAAGACACATTCCTGTACCGCGTGTTCGATGGCGTCGTCGCGGCCATGGGCCATGCGTATCCCGAACTTGAGGAGCAACGCAGCGTCATCGTCGAAACCCTTAAGAACGAGGAAGAAGCGTTCCGGCGCACCCTTGCCCGCGGCCTGACACTTCTAGAGGCCGAACTCCGAGAACTGGACGCCGCCTGGACATCCACCGACGAACAGATCGAACGAAACGAACTGGACGGTGAAGTAGCTTTCCAACTCTATGACACGTACGGATTCCCACTCGAGGTAACCGTCGAAATCGCCGGAGAGCACGACATCACGGTCGATATTGAAGGATACGATCGGGCCCTCAAAACCGCCCAGGCTCTGGCTCGCGGCGCCCAAGGCGAGAAATCGGCTTACAGCGACGTCAATGTTGCCGAAGAAGAAGCCGTCATGGACGCCCCGGAAACCACCGAGTTCCTGGGCTACACCGCCCTCGAAGCCACCGGTCGCATTGTCCGCATTCGCCCGGTCGCCAACGGATTCCTGCTTGCGCTCGACCAGACGCCCTTCTACGCTCAATCGGGCGGTCAAGCCGGAGACGCTGGCACACTTCAGTTATCCGATGGCCAAGAGATCGCCGTCGATAAAACGACCAAGAATGCGGGAATCCACTGGCATTCCGTTCGTGAGTTACCCGCCAACGTGCTCGGTCAAACCGTGCTCGCCCGGGTAGACGCCGACCGACGTAATCGCACGCAACCCCACCACACCGGCACCCACTTACTCCACCTCGCCCTGCGCGAGGCATTAGGGGCTCATGCTACTCAGGCCGGTTCCTACGTCGGACCCGACCGACTGCGATTCGATTTCACCCACGGTGCTGCCCTCACCCCTGAGCAGCGCGAGCAGATCGAGCAACGCGTCAACGAACTTGCTCAGGCCAACTTCGACGTCATCACCCACGTCGACATCACCCCCGAAGAAGCCAAGGCGCGGGGAGCCATGGCCCTGTTCGGAGAGAAATACGGCAATAAGGTGCGCATGGTAGAAGTCGGCCCGAGCCGAGAACTTTGTGGCGGCACCCACGTCCGAACCTCAGCCGAAGTGCTTCCGTTCCGAATTCTGGCCGAAGCCAGCGCCGCATCGGGAATACGACGTATCGAAGCCGTCGCCGGTCCCGCCGCTCGCGAGTTAGCCCAACAAGAGCGACTGCAATTAGCCAGCCTTTCCCACACTCTCAAGACAGTTCCCCACGAGTTATCCACAGTTGTGGATAAGTTGCTTGGGCAACTGAAAGAGGAACGCCAGAAGCGTGAAGCCATCGAGCGCAAGCTCATCGCCGGGGGAACCGACTCGGCTTCTACCGTCACCAGCATCGGCGCCGTGAGCCTGAAGGTTCAGAACTTTGGCGAAATGGACGCCAAAGTTGCCACCAGCGCCATTGATGATGCGGTGGCCGCCAATCCGCTCCTAGTTTTCGTCGGTGCGGTTCTAAACGGCGACAAAGTAGCATTCACCGCTAAGGCCGGCGCAGAGGCCGTCAAACTCGGCGTTCACGCCGGGAAGCTGGTGGGTGAAGTAGCCCGCGTCGCTGGCGGCGGCGGCGGTGGCCGTCCGGATTTCGCTACCGCCGGTGGTAAAGACTCTAGCCAAACCGAAGCGGCTCTCGCCGTCGCCGCAACCATCCTCACCGGTCAGATCAAATAGCCGTATTGAACACATATCCACTCTTTTAGTCATCTCCACTGACGATTTGAGTGGAATTGTGTTCAATAAGGGTTCCCTTCATCACGCCGAAATAATCGCCGATCTTCCTAACGTGCGGCGAGGAATCGTCGTCGCCCGGGTCGATGCCCGCCAGTTAACCCCGGAAGGCATCGAAATCCTGCCCGTTGAGCAATTCCATCAGGAGCTAGAGCTGAAAACCCTTTTCCCAATCTCGTTGTCCTAGGCCTGGCTGGCGACCTCATTTCGGCACCTAATGGTCATCCGGTTAACTACCAAGGTGGTCATCCCGCTGCTTCAGTCACGTCACCAAATCTGGATGAAGATCGAACGACCAATAAGCCTAGCGCCGAACCGTAAACTCATACCGCCCCGAGCCGACCGTTAACTCCACCGTATTACCGCGTCCCTTTGCCCGAGTCACGCCGAGCGCGCTCGATACCGGAACCCCACTTTCGGTGATCACCGCACTTTCGTCGACCGGTAACACCACCCGCGCCTGAGTGTTCACCGGGATCTCGATTTTAAACCGCATCGAATCCTCGCTGCGCTGCCAGTTGCTGACGATTCGCCCCCGAACGCTGTCGTAGTGCGACTTCACCCAGTCCAATCCTTTCGGTACCTGGGGCCGAACTACGATCCGGTCAAACCCTACCGAATCAGTCTCCGGCTGAATTCCTCCGAGCCATTGCATCATCCACTGGCTCACCGACCCAAACATCGGGTGGTTGTGGGAGAACGTATTGTCGCTGTATTCCCAGTGCTCCCAAAGCGTCGTCGCGCCGTTCTTCAGCATCCAGCCCCAACCCGGAAAGTCTGGCTGCGTGACAATTTTGTACGCCAAATCGGCATACCCTTCACGCGACAAAACATCGAGCATAAACTTGGTCCCCATAATGCCTGTGCTCAGGTGATCGTTCCGCGCGTGAATCTCTTGAACGAGATACGCCAGCACCTTCGGCCGATCGGCCTCCGTCACGATGCCCGTATACAAGGCAAACGCCTGACTCGCCTGAGTTCCGGGACCCACTCGCCCGCTCGCGCCATCCACAAACTGCCGCCGGTACGCCGTGCGAATCTTCTCCGCGAGCTGGCGATAGGGAGTCTCGTCTGCCGTCAGTTGCCGTCGCGACGCCTGATCGGCGAGTAGATTTGCACTCACAAAGTAAAGCGGCGTCACCATCTCCGGCGAGGGGTTCTCGGTCAGACTTTCGTGGTCGCTCAGACCGTCGGTCACTATTCCGTCCGGGTACTGCTTCTCCACCAACGCCATCCACCGCTTAGCCGTCGCGTATTCCGTCTCTCCAATCTGCCGATTGCCGTAGTAACGATACAGTTGATCGATCAGGAGCGGATGCGCCATCGCCCACGCCAAGCCGCAGTACTGAATTCCCATGAACGGCGCCGTGTCGGTGAGCATGCCGTCGGGCCGCGCACTTTCCGACCAGTCCTCCACCGCTTTCGCGTAAAAGGTGGCCATATCAAAGTTGCTCATGAAGGCCTCGCTCGTCGCCACGATATCGCCGCCGTAGCCCAACCGCTCGCGGTGCGGACAGTCGGATTGCACGCTAAAAATGTTAGAAAGGAACGTACGTCGGCACATCTCCTGAATCTCGTTGAGCAGCGGGTTGGAACATTCAAAAGCGCCCGCGGTTTCCACGTCCGAATTCAGGCGCATCGCCGTGACATTCGAGACGGGCAACGGACTCGGCAGTCCCGTTATCTCCACGTAACGAAAGGCGTGGAACGTAAACCGGGGTGTAACACTGTCTTCTCCGCCGCGAGCCACGAACGTATCTGTTTGCCAAGCAATCGGCGGCGCTCCCGGTCCCCCGATGCTCTCGCCCGTCTCTTTACGCGTTCCCTTAATCTGTCCGGCTACGCTCGTCATCGGGTTCAGAGTTCCATCGGGATGCAGCAGTTCGCCGTACCGCAAGTGAACAACGGTGCCCCGCGGCAGGGCATGTTTCACCCGCACCGAACCGGCAAAATTCTTCCCGCAATCGTAGATCAGCACGCCCGGTCGGGGCTCGGTGAATTTCACCGCCGACCATTCTTCGGTCACCCGAACCGGAGGCAGCGGCTGTGCTTCCAATCTTCCAATCGGCTCGGTGGCAGTTCCCGGTGCGGCCCATGCCGAATCATTGAAACCAACCCGGTCCCACCCTGGCGTCTCCTGCTGAGCGTCAAACCACTCCCCCAGGTAGATGTTGTTTTGCCGCACCGGGCCGGCGCCCGTGCGCCATTTGCTGTCGGACATCACCGTCTCCGATGACCCATCCTGATAGTCCAGCCGAAGTTTCGCAATAAACCGGGGCCGCCCGATCGCCAGGTGATCCCGCAGATTGAACGACCCAAAAAGTCGGAGCGGGAGCGGGTTGTACCAGCCGTTCCCCAACTCAACGCCCAGACAGTTTTCGCCCGCCTTCAGTTGGCGAGTCACATCATAAACGCTGTAATAGACCTTCTTGCCAAAGTTGGTCCAACCAGGATCGAGCACGTGATCCCCCACCCGAGCGCCGTTCAGACTGGCTTGGTAGTAGCCAAGACCGCTGATGTAAAGCCGAGCCGGTACCAACGGCTTTTGAACCCGAAACTCGCGTCGAAATCGGGGTGCCGGATCTTCTTTGTAGAATTCAGCGTCCGATGCGGGAGTCGGTCGACCATCATTAAGCCACTTACCAACCCAGTTCTCCGGGCGAATCCGGCCCATCTCCCATTGACCAACCGCGCTCCAGTGAGGAACCGCCGAATCATCCCAAACCTGCACTTTCCAGTAACACCGGGTTTCCGGTCGCAAGGGTGACCCTTCATAGGGAATATTGTTCTGCTCCGCGCTCTCCCTACGGCCCGAATCCCATAGGTCCCCGTGATCGCGAGCCAACTGGTCCAACGACGACGCCACCAGTATGCGGTACGCCCGCTGCTTAATTCCCCGCCCGGGCCCCGAATTCTCCAGCGTCCAGCTGAGGCGCGGGTGCTCCGCATCCACTCCCAGCGGGTTCGTGCGAAACTCGCACCGCAGATCTCGGGCGATTGTCGCGGATACCGCGCGGTCAGATGCCCCAGAATTGCTCATCAGTATCACCAGCAGGGCCGCGGAAACGAGCGGTCGCGTCACAAGAAGACTCTATCCCATTCCGTCGGTTAGCGGCGGCGTTTACTCAAGAGCCAGGTCCAGAAGTCGTCCCGGGCGTACGTTTGCGTCCACGTATCATGCCCGCCGTCCTGGATAACGTCAAAGCGAATGTCGGCCCCACGCGCCTTCGCCATTAAGACCATTGCTTCGCCATTCGCAAATGGAACCGCACCATCCGCAGTTCCGTGCACCGCCCAAATCGGGAACTGATCGCGGTAAGGAATCGTCGCCACATCGCCACCCGCACAGATCGGCGCAATTGCCGCAAACCGATCCGGTTGCGCCGCGAAAAGTGCCCACGTTCCGTAACCACCCATGGATAGCCCAGTCAATAGCTCTTGTTTGGGGTCCACCCGGTAGGTCTTCTCCACGTGATCCATCAGTCCCACCAAACTCGGCGCGTCCCACCACTTATCCGGCGGGCATTGAGGCGTCACCACAATCGCGGGAATCTTTCGCCCGTTCGCAATCTCCTTTAGCGGACCGTGCACCCCCACGGTATTCAAGTCGGTACCGCGCTCGCCCGAGCCATGCAAAAAGAGCACTACCGGCCACTTTTTCTTCTTTTCGTAGTTCTCCGGCAGCGCGACGCGGTAGTGATAGCTCACCAAAGGCGCTGGCTGAGAAAACTCCACATCCAGAATCTGAGGCACAGAAATAAGGGCGTCCAGCATAAATGCATTGTTACCCGAAGCGGCCAGGAACAAATATCCGATCAGCTTAGCGCGCATCCCACGGATACGAGAAGTTATCGGTGATCACACCCTGCCAGTTTTCGCGAACTTCGCAACCTTCCGAAAGGCTGCCGGGAACCAGCGTTCGTGCGCTGCCGTCCGTCATTGAAACATTTATCCGTCCCTGGTGCCACGGCCACGCCCCGCCGTAAACGTAGGGTGATTCACCGCTGTCCCAGCCGTAATTGATCGTCCGAACCTCAGTCGGCATCCGGCTATTGGTAAATGTGTCCTCGCCAGTGCTATCAAATCGACACGGCGGCACTACCAGCCAACTTCCGCCCCGGGCCGCCCCGTGGCCAGATTCGTCTGGCCCCGCGCTGTCCAAATACAAAAGCGTGTCCGACGGACGCGACAAGGCGGAATAGTTGATCGGCTGCGCTTCCCAATTTCCGTTTCGTCGCACAACCGGGCTCAAATACTGATAGTTGTAACCAAAATTCACTCGCTGGCTAGCCCGGTAGTATCGCGTAATCGTGTCCCCCGCAACCAGGTCGGCATCGAAACCAGCTTCAATCTGAGGTTCCGCTCGATCTGCCGATGGGCAGAAGAAACTACTGAAATTTCGCGTGTACGGCAGCAATAATTGGACCCACGTCCGATCATTTCGACTGTTGGGGACGTCTACTAATTGCTGGTTCACCGGCGAGAATTGTTCATTGTAATCCTCAAGGTACAGCAGAGTGGATGTACTAATTTGGTGAAAATTGGAAATGCACTGCGCGCGTTTCGCTCGCTCTCGGGCTTGGGCGAAGACAGGAAAAAGCAAGCCCGCCAGAATCGCCAAAATTCCCAGGATAATAAGCAGCTCAATTAGCGAAAAGCCACGGCGCCTTTCAATCACCATCTGTATAGTACAGCAACTCCTCAGATTTTTGGGGAGAAAGAGACGAAATTTACATCCGCGAAGTTTCGATTTTTCGGTAAGCGATCACAGAAGTTTGCTTGGTAAATCCCCGCTTCCGGTACCAATTCGCAATCGAGTCAGAGCACTGAACCGCCACTTCGTGGGCGGGACGGGATTGCCGTAGCCATCGAAGAAAAAAGCTTCCCACCCCTTTCTTTTGGTAGCGCGGATCCACACAAAAATTAAAAATCCCCGCCGGATCCCCTGCCGACCCACCTGTAATCAAACCGGCCGCTACCATCGTTCCCTGCATCGTCACCGTCGCAATCGGCAGGTCCACCGCCACCTCCAACGCCCGCCAAAAAACCTCCTGCATCCCGCGATCTTGATGCCGAAAGAACTGACGAAGCATAAAATCTGCTGCCACCCGCCGACCATCCTCATCACAAAAGGTCGGTACGAGTTCACGAAGGTCTTCCGAGTCAACGTCAGAACCCGCTGGAGGACTCACCAGGCACTGCATCGAAAATGCCTCGGCAAAGCCATTCCGGCGCATCAAGGCGTTGGCAACCGGATTGTTTGCATCTACGTAGATGCTCAGGGACTCGTTCATCACGCAATCGGCGAGTTCCCGTGCTGAATACGGCGTGATCTCGTGCGCAAATCCAAAATTTACGAGCGGGTGCATCAGTGGCGATTGGGCTAAGAAAAACCCTTCCCCAACCATCCAGCTCGTACCAACCGTATTTGCTAAAGCGCGATAAACCCTTGCCATGGGCTGCATCGAAGATGGCAACTCCAGCGGCAATCGTTCGCCCAAAAATCGGTCAGGTAATACGCGTTCCGCTACAGTACCACTGTCCACATCACCCCCAGACCCGCGCCGCGAAATCCCGCGAAACCACCCACGCTGAGGCCCTGACTCACTTCTCGGGTGATCCAAATATTGATGGACCTTGGGCTCAACACCAGCCGCGCGGCAGTTTCGCCTCCTCGGTCAAATCGCCACAAGTCCAAGCTCCCGGCAACGTTGAGCCCAAACTTGGAATCGAACGTCAGCCCTAACCGAATCGTCGGCGCGTACAGCTTTACCGGAGGAACATACTTCACGCCCCCGAACGACTTACTAAAGAAATCGGCCGATTCACGGATTAGGCGACGTTGAACAAACACCCCCCCGTAATGCCCCGTATCCAGGTTGAGGATCGTCGAGTCGGGAAAGGCGTGCGCCAACGCCAAACTGCTGCCTTCCGGGATGACCGTGTCGTACTTACCCGTCACCAAAAAAGCCGTCCCCGGGGGATCTCGCGGAAGCAGCTCGCTGGCCTCCACGTCGCGAAGCTCTTCCCGCAGTCGACGTTCGGAATACCCTCGCGTCCGCAAACCCTCCCGCGCCTGCACCAACCGGGAAGATTTCCAAATAATCTGGGCCAAATCCAGCCCCGCCACCAAAAATGTAACGTGCGTGATCCGAGGCTCCACGGCAAAAGCCGTCGCCCCTACCACCCCGCCCAAACTAATTCCCGCCAATCCCATTGGCGTCTTCTTGAACTCCGCCCGGCTCTGCAAAAAATCCACGCTTCGGCGAATGTCCAATACCGATTGCAGCGTGGTTTGCCGTAGTGCGGCGATATCCGCCGTAATGGCCAATTCGCCCGACCGATGACCCGGCGGCGTCCGCTTCAAGTGATACGGCAACGTAATAATCGCGGCCGCGATATTTCGGCGGCAAAGCTCCGTGGCAAGATTCGTCTCGGCTCGCAGGTCTTGCGCTCCCCAGTAGTGAGCAATCAGAACCACCGGGACGGGCTCATCCCCGAGTGGCCGAAAAATTCGAAGGGGCACTACATTATTCGCGGGGTATGCCGTAACCACCGCGCTTGGAAACGACACCTCAAACTCCCGGTACGTGGGTTCTTCGAACGTGTCCGGCAACCGGACTTCCTTCCAGTCCGAGAAAGCAATGGCGGGGGGAGCGATCTTGATCGAAATCGGAGCAGCTTCGGACTGTGCTCCGGCTCGGCTGATGATCGCCGCCAAAAGAACCGCCATTGCCGACTTAATCACGTATTGATAACGTACCTCTCCCGGCGCTGCCCTGGGCGTAAAAACCCGCGCCCGCCGCTACGCTCCGGGCGTATCCGATACACTTTGAAGCAGAAATGTTCTTCAACAAATATCCGCATCGCGCCAATTTCAGCTTCACCGACGCGATCGGACCGGAACTGGGAACACGAACGGCTCAGTTCAGCGAGAAGTCGGCGAATCTATCGGTGCAAGGATACGAAGGGAATGTTTTCGAAGTTTCATTGACCAATCCCGACCTGTGGTTGCCAAACACCAGCCTCGCCCCGCTGTTCATCCCGCCCGCCGTTGGCGATGGAGCGTTGCCGGTCGTCCCCCAGGTGGGATTGATGGGAGAAAAAAGCCTCTGGGCCGTGACCCTGCCCGAGGGCACGCGATTCTACGGCATGGGCGAAAAGAACCTGGCCGAATTCGAACTCTCTTGTCAGCGCACCCGGTTCTGGAACACCGATGTATGGAGCGACTTTCCCGCTCAACAGTGGGGTTCATCCCCCACCGATCCACCCTATTTCTCCACGCCGTACGTCATTGCCCATACCGGCGAGCAATGGCTCGGCTTCCTGCTTTACAACCCCTATCCCGCGTTCATGGAAACGCCGGGAATGGACGAATCCCGCGTGTTTGTAGAATGGCAACGCACCGGCAATGACCTCATTTTAGGTTCCGAAGGCGGCGAACCGAGCCTGTGGATTCTCGCCGCCGATTCGCTGGCTGAACTCACTCGTAATTTCCAGCGCCTCGTCGGCGTCACCCCGGTCCCGCCCATCTGGAGCCTCGGTTACCACCAATCCCGTTGGGGTTACGGCGGTCACGAGGACCTCATGAAGCTAGACGCCGCCTTTGCCGACCACAAAATCCCCTGCGACGGGCTTTGGATGGATCTGGATTACATGGATGGCTACCGCATCTTCACCACCAGTGAAACCGCCTTCCCGGATGGGGCGAAAGCCACCGCCGACGCCCTCGCCAAAAATGGTCGCCGCATCGTCCCCATCATCGATCCCGGCGTGAAATCCGACCCCGGCTACGCCGTTTACGACGACGGCTCCGAAAAGAAAGTCTGGTGCCTGAACCCCGAAGGGAATCCCTACATTGGCCTCGTGTGGCCCGGGGAGACCGTCTTCCCCGATTTCACCCTCGGTCGCGTTCGGGAATGGTGGGCCGAATACGCTGCCAAGTTCCGTACCCTCGGTTACGCCGGATGTTGGCTCGACATGAACGACCCCTCCACCGGCCCCGTGGATCCCTACGGCATGCGCTTTAACCAATGCGCCGAACCGCATGAGGCTCATCGCAACCAGTACGGCCTGGGCATGCAGATGGCCACTCACGCGGGATTCCTCGCCCATTCCCCCAACGAGCGACCCTTCATTCTCAGCCGTTCGGGCTACACCGGCTCATCCCAATACGCCGCCATCTGGACCGGCGATAACCTCTCCAATTACTTCTATCTGGCCCTAAGCATCCCCACGTCACTGGGCCTTT
>CANFJD010000064.1 GCA_947447315.1 Fimbriimonadaceae bacterium | reverse complement strand
TTGAGTATGGTCGTACGAACATCTCCCACGCGACCAACCGCCCCCGGTCCGTAACCCGCATATTCGCGATTGTGCCAGTACTCCAGATTGTGCTGACACTCCCGGCCGGGCCGCGCGAAATTGGAAATCTCATACTGGATAAATCCCGCCTCCTGAGTTCGGCGGAGGCAGTCATCGTACATCTCCACCTGGGCGTCCTCATCGGGAAGTTCCAGCTGACCACGTAGATGCCGCTTGTAGAATGCCGTATTCGGCTCGATGGTGAGGCAGTAAAGCGAGATATGGTCCGGAGCGAGAGACAGTGCCTTCTCCAGGTTCGTTGCCCAAGCCCGGCGAGATTGATTCGGCAGGGCAAACATCAGGTCCAGATTCAGATTGTCAAAGCCCGCTTCTCGGGCTGCCGCCACTGCGCGATCAATCTCATCGGCTACGTGAACCCGCTCCAGCCGAATCAGGTCCGCATTGTCGAAGCTTTGGGCACCTAGAGAGATTCGGTTAAATCCTGCCGCCCGCATGGCGGCAAACTTCGTGGCATCCACGGTGCCCGGGTTTGCTTCGCTGGAAATCTCACAATCAGCAATGGGGGGATGGACTGCCACCACCGCTTCCAATAGTCCAGTCAGTTGGTTCGCCGCCAAATAGGTGGGAGTTCCCCCGCCAAAGAAGATGGTCCGCGCCGGACGACCGGCAAAGGGAGACGACTCGATCTCGGCGCGAATCGCCGCGACGGTTCGGCTCATGATATCCGGGTCCAATCGCTCCAGCGCGTAAGAATTGAAGTCGCAATAGCCGCACTTACTGGGGCAAAACGGAACGTGGACGTAGACGGCGATCGGATCCACGCTCATAGTCTACGTTAAAGGCGCGGCCATGGCTCGGGCATCCGCAGCCGCCGAAAAGTTTCGGTCGCGAATCGATCGGTCATTCCCGCCACGTAGTCCACCGCGCCCTGCGCGCCCTCGTAGCCTTCCGGCAACTCGCCCGCCGTCAAGTAGTGGCGATACAAGTCTTTCACCACGGCGCGGGCCTTTCCAATCTCGGGATAGATCAATGGATATCGGTAATAAACCTCCTCAAACAGCCACTCCTTCAGGGCGTTGAGATCCTTCAGCAGACCCGCAGAAAAGGCCAGGGCGGGACGATCCAGACTATTTTCGATCGCATCCTCCACCATCCGGCCCACTCGGTGACCGTGCGTATCCCCCAGGTGGGCAAATGCGGTTGGGATGGCGGGAATAATCCCACTTCGCAGCGCATCGTCCAGATCTGCGTTCAAGTAAGCGATGCGGTCCGAGATGCGAACCACCGCCGCTTCTAGGGTTGAAACCGGTTGACCATCGGCGTCAGAAAGATCCTTCTGCCCTTTACTGTGACCATCAATGCCAGCCCTCGTTTCGAACGTGAGGTTCAGCGGCTCCAAAATCTCCACAACCCTTAGCGACTGTTCGTAATGACGAAAGTGAGTCGGTCCACGCGGAACTGCCGCCTCGCGAATTGCTTCATCCAGCGCGGTTTCCCCCGCATGCCCAAACGGCGTGTGTCCGACATCGTGCCCGAGGGCGATGGCTTCAATGAGGTCCTCATTCAGTCGCAGGGCGCGACCAATCGTCCGGGCCACCTGCGCCACTTCCAGAGTGTGGGTAAGGCGCGTTCGATAATGATCACCCTCGGGGTCGATAAAGACTTGGGTTTTGTGCTTCAGCCGTCGAAATCCCTTGCTGTGGAGAATTCGGTCACGATCCCGCTGAAACGCGGTTCGAACTGGGTCGGGCAGATCTGGGAATTGCCGACCGACGGATTCCGCACTCCGCATCGCAAACGGCGAGAGATACTCCGCTTCGCGAGATTCGGTCAGAAGTCGTACGGTATCGGCCGGCATCCACCTAGAGACGAGCCAGGCTGAGGTTACGGACGTTGAACCTCGATACTAAAGTCGGAAATATCGTCATCGGGGTCCGAAAACCCGGCGGTATCGTTGGTCGGCTCGATTCCGGAAGCGTTGTTGACAATATGATTGAACCGGAGGTCGACGATGACGGTGGTGTTCAGCTCGGTGGGGCTGAGCGTGTTCCCCAGGGCATCCCACGACCGACTTCCGCTGGCCGTGCTCTTCACATTCATCGTGAGAATATTCACCTGCAGTTTGGTGAGCGTGCTCGCCAGGTTATCGCTATCCACAAGTTGGTCGGTGTAAAGGTCAAACTGCAGTTCGCGAGGATCTCCGCCGGTCACGGGTGCCGCGTATCCGAGGATAGGGCGTCGAGTGGCGGAAGTATCAAACCAAGACCCCAGATTAATTGGATTTGTAGGATCACTGGGAGTTGGACCGGGATTAAATTTGTAGAGCGAAAATGGTCGGCCCGGACGCGTGGAATCGTACTGGACAAAGTGCGTGGGGCTGCCCGCCACAAATCCGTTTGGAGAGTTATTACCAATCACCGGGGAAGGCGCGCCGGTGTTCGGTACGTCCTCGGTATTAATCGCCCGGATCGCAACGACGTAGATGTACTGGCTTAATGGCGAGGAATCAACGGTGTCGTTAATGCTGCCAGCCACCCGAAACCGGAATGAGATCTTGGTGAAGTTTCCCACGCCACCCCCGTCCGGAAATTTGGCACACCCCGAGAGTGATCCCAGGATGCCCAACCCGATCGCGAGCGTTACAGCCCTTCGTGGAAATACAGGATTCGATGGCAGGCTTCGCATGTTACAACTTTGTCTTCTTTCGCGCCAAGAATCGTCTTTTCGGGAAGATTCATGCCGCAGGCACTGCAGGAGCCCCCTTTGATACGCGCCATGCCCGTTCCCTGTTTCTTCCGAATTCCATCGTATCGGGCTAAGAGACCGGGATTAATCGATTTCGCCAGCTCCGGCCGCTTCTTGGTGGCGTCCGCGTACTCCGTTTGCATCTGTTTTTGTTGCACGAGCGCTTCCGCGTGAGCCTTTTTAGCGGCGGCGTTGTATTGGTCTAGCTTTTTCTGGAGGTCATCCATCTCGGCTTTCTGGGGACCCTGGCCCTCTTCCAGCTCCAACAGGCGGTCGGTGAGACGATCTCGCTGGCGCTTGGTGGCGTCGATTTCCTTCTGAAGCGTGTCCGCTTCACGGGTGCTGGTGACGCTTCCCCCGAAAAGGTCCTTGTCTAACTTTTTGAGCTTGTCTTCGGTGGATTTCAGCTGGAGATTCAGATCTAACGCCTCGGCGTGGGCCTTTCGGTAAGGATGAGCCGCGATCTGGGCCGACAAAATCTTCGCCGCTTCCTGAAACTTCTTTCCGCCATCGAGGGCGGCCGCCCGTTTCTGTAGACCCAAAATAGCCTCGTCGGTCTCGTGAAGCTTCCAAAGTCGAGTCAACTCAAGCGATGCCATCCCTTTCAGGTTACCGCGATGTCTTTAATAGCAAAAACCTAGTATGAATGCGGTCTTGACTTTTACACTTCCGTGCCATATGATAGGGTGACACGGGATTAAAATTTCAACTTTTTAGTTTAAGTTGGGAGACTTCCCGAGGAGCAATATCCAACATGCCCGCAACCCTTAGCTATCCGGGAGTCTATATACAGGAAGTTCCGAGTGGCGTGCGCACCATCACCGGAGTTCCTACTGCAGTCGCGGCCTTCATCGGCCGGGCAGCGCGGGGCCCGTTGAACGTCGCCACCACGATTACGAGTTTTGCCGATTACGAACGGTCGTTCGGGGGCTTGGCGCCGTACAGCAACCTTAGCTTTGCGGTCCGCGACTTCTTTACTAATGGCGGCGGACAGGCAGTTGTGGTGCGGCTATTCAATGTAAAAGCCGGCGCTCCCGCGGCAACTACCACGTTCACAATCGGTGCGCTCACGTTTGAAGCCGCCACTCCGGGAACCTGGGGAAAGTCTTTACGGGTCACGGTGGACACTAATGTGCCAGCGGGAATGGGTGCGTCAATGGGAGTCGCCCAGAACACAATTTTCAACCTCGCGGTTCTGGATACTTCCAGCGGGCGATCGGAGCTATTCACGAACCTTACGGTCGCAGATCATGCCCAGAGAGTTGACCGCACGCTTCTTGCCAGTAGCGAATTTCTTCGCTGGTCCGGGGCATTTCCGGCAATGGCTCCTGCCGTCGCCGCGGGTAAGGATGCGGTCGGTGCGGCCGAAGACGCACTTGAAGTCGCCCGCCGTGCCATCCCGTTCGTACAAGCAACCTTTGCGACAAAACGGAATGCGCTTGACGCCGCGCTAACTGCGCTTGTTGGAGACGACGGCGAAGATTTAACCCTCGCCGAAGATTTCTTCCCCGCCAACGCCCAGGCCAACAAGCAGGGCTTGTACGCTCTGGATCAGGCAGACCTTTTCAACCTCCTTGCGATTCCGCCATGTACCGGCGGGGCCGATCTCCCCACTCAATTGGTGGGACTGGCCGCCAGCTACGCCGAATCTCGGCGAGCGTTTCTGATTCTGGACGCCCCGGCCGCTTGGAACACTCCAAACGCCGCCGTTACCGGACTAGCCGCGTCTCCCGATCAGTTGGGTACTCGTTCCAGCTATGCCGCCGCTTACTGGCCGCGGTTGGTGCAGCCGGATCCATTCCGCGGTGGCCTACTGTCTAGCTTCAGCACGGTGGGAGCCGTGGCGGGCGTGATGGCGCGCACCGACTCTGAACGCGGAGTGTGGAAAGCTCCCGCCGGTCTGGATGCCACCTTGAAGGCCGTCCCGGACCTGAGCTACCGGCTCACGGACGCCGAAAACGGGTTGTTGAACCCGCTCGGACTCAACGCCCTGCGCGTGAAAGCGCCGGTCGGGCGAATCGTTTACGGTGCACGGACGTTGGCCGGTGATGATCGGCTCGGAAGCGAGTACAAGTACATTCCGGTGCGGCGACTCGCCCTATTCATCGAAGAGTCGCTCTATCGTGGCACCCAGTGGGCGGTTTTTGAACCCAATGACGAGCCGCTGTGGTCGCAAATTCGACTCAATTTGGGAGCGTTCATGAACGACCTATTCCGTAAGGGTGCCTTCCAAGGCAAAACTCCGCGGGATGCGTACTTTGTGAAGTGCGACCGCGAAACGACGACCCAGAACGACATCAACCTGGGAATCGTGAACATCGTTGTCGGATTCGCGCCGCTTAAACCGGCCGAGTTTGTCGTGATCAGCCTGCGGCAAATTGCCGGGCAAGTGGAGGCATAACAACTAATGGCGCAATTCACCGTAAATACCGGTCGCTTCGACCCCTATAAAAACTACAAATTCCGCGTCAAGTGGGACGGCAAATATGTGGCGGGCGTTTCCAAGGTTTCGGCCCTGAAGCGCACGACCGAAGTGGTGAAGCATCGAGAGGGTGGGGATCCGAGTTCTAGCCGCAAAGGTCCGGGACGGACGGAATTTGAGGCCATCACACTAGAGCGCGGGGTTACTCACGACGCCGAGTTCGAGAAGTGGGCGACAAAGGTCTGGCATCTCGGAGCGGGTTTGGGAGCCGAAGTTTCCCTCAAAGACTTCCGTAAGGACATCATCATCGAGCTGTACAACGAGGCGGGACAATTGGCCATCGCCTATAAGTTGTATCGCTGCTGGGTGAGCGAATTCCAAGCCCTTCCCGACCTAGATGCGAACGCCAACGCTGTCGCAATTCAGCACCTCAAGATCGAAAACGAGGGCTGGGAGCGAGACGCGGACGTGGCGGAACCCAGCGAACCCACCTTTGCTTAAAGGTTGAGTCATGTCTGACGTTTTGCTTACCGAATGGGAGACGACCGCCGGTCGTCACCCATGGGAACGCCTCGCCTCGGCGGCTGCCGCGGCGGGTGGTTCCGTTGGTGCGTCAAACGCCGCGATCTTGGCCCGACGTAAGGCGCACTTTGGGACCACAATGGGGTTATTGGCCGATTGCCCCGCCTGCCGGGAGTGGGTGGAATTCTCCGCTCCGAACGGAATCTTTGAATCGGTTCCAGGCGCCAACGGAGAGTTCCTCTGGAATGGCTGGCGTATTGAATATCGTTTACCAACGGTCACAGATCTGATGATCGCTCGCTCTGCCCCCGATCCGCGAGCGGTACTTGTATCCCGCGCGCTCATCCGAGCCACGAAGAATGATCAAGTTGCCGACTTAACCCCGGAGGTGATGGTCGCCTGGGAAGCTCATTTGGACGAGGTGGATCCTCTCGCGGTCATTGAATTCTCGCTGAAGTGCGACGCCTGCGGGCACGCCTGGGGCGCAGTTTTTGAACCGGCTCGGGAGTATCCGCGAGAATTGGAGGTCGCCGCGCGAAGGGTTCTTTCGGAGGTCGACGCTCTGGCGCGAGCGTACGGCTGGGACGAGAAGACGACGCTTGGATTATCCCCAGCTCGGCGACGGATGTACCTTCATATGGTGGGAGCATGAGCTACTTTGATCGGTTAGCGAACTTTGCCACTGGCAACTTTGAGCGGGTCCAGGTGAGATTGCTGGAATACGTGCCGGCCGAACTGGAGATTACAGAAGCGCCCGATTTTCCGGCCGACCGATCGTGGACGCAAAACGCTTCTCATCAAGCCCGTGAAATCAACACGACCTCCGCGCCCGCAAAGTCGGACGTCGGACCGTCAATAGCGGTAAGACCGGACACGGTTTCACCTGCGGCAGGGCCAGGAACATCGCACCACACAGAAATGCGTGAGATTCACCATCAACCCGGTGATCCTTCCGCGACCGCCATCACCCTACACGAAAGGCAGGAAGAGTTTAGATCCTTAATCCAACAGATCCGGAGCGAGTTTCATACATCTACTTTCGTTACCTCCCCGGGGCCTCGCGATGTCACTCACACCCGTGAGGTTGAACGATTTGTCCGCACCGATCGACATACGGAAAGGTTGGAGCGAATCTCGGCGGCAGCCGTCCCTTCGACTAATCCGCCGTCCCCAAAAGCTACCGACGTCGCGGCAGGAAAATCCGATAATAGCCGGACAATCCCCGCAAGTCCCGAGATCTACGTTCACATTGGTCGAATTGATGTGAAGGTCCCGGTGGAGAAGGCAGAGACGCCAACCATCGCCGATAAGCCCCGGGGCGTTATCAGTCTGGAAGAGTACTTAGCCCAACGGAGGCAAGGTTGAGCAATCACCTCGCCATCGCCGCCACGACCTACGTGCTACAGCGGCACATTCAAAGGGTATTGGGATTTGATGTTGCCGGGGCGACCACAACCACCGTGCGTCCCGACGGGGCCGACGGACAATTAGCTTCGCCGGGCGTGAACCTGTATCTCTACCAGGCACTCCCAAACTCATCATTAGCCAATTACGATTTGCCAACGCGTGACTCTCGGGGGGGAGGCACGCGCAAGCCAACGGTGGCCTATGACCTGATGTACTTAATGACCTTTCATGGGTCGGAAGCTACATTGGAACCGCAACGCGTAATGGGCAGCGTGCTTCGCCACTTGCACGGACAGCCGATATTGGCAACCTCCGCCATTCGCACCATTCTGCAGAGCGCCATCTCTGCTGATCCCAATTTCTTTCTTCGTAATTCGGATCTCGCAAACCAATTCGACAGCCTCAAGATCACGCCGATGAAACTGTCACTGGAAGACCTCAGCAAAATATGGAGCGTTTTCTTCCAAACGAACTACATCCTGAGTGCGGCTATTTCGGTGACGGCCGTCTGGCTGGAATCAAACGAACCCGCTCGCGAAGCCTTCCCCGTTTTGCATCCGCAAGTTTTCGTGCCGCCCTTTGCCGATATCCTCATTGAAGAAGTCATTCCAACTTCCGTGGTGTTTTCTCCCGGAGTTAAGGTAACTGTTTCTGGACGCGGGCTGATTGGGGCCGGGCGAGAAATTCATGTCGGGGGCGCGACGGGTGCCTTGCAACCGGGAGCCACGGCCGCCACGGCAGAAGTGGAATTGCCATCGACCGTAAAAGCGGGCGTCACGACGGTCTCTGTGATCGACTTTAATCCCTTGGGGGCTGGGCATTCGGGCTTCCAATCCAATTCCATTCCCTTACTAATTCGCCCGAACGTCGCATCTATCACGTTCGTTCCGGATGCATCGGCGCGAAAAGATCACACGATTAATGTCACTTGCACCCCTATTGTCGGACTCGATCAAACGGCGACGCTGATGCTTAACCGCATCGGAGCCGGAGATCCGGCTGGTTATGCCCTTCCGTTGCGCACCCGCAGTGTTGCAGCAGATCCCCTCCACTTTGATGCGCGGGGAATTCTCCCCGGTACCTACATCTATCGGCTACGGGTTGATGGCGCGGATTCGGAACTGACGCGCGACCTCGGGAATCCCGATCCGTTGCAGCAACCGTTTAACGGGCCTACGGTGGTGATCCCATGACCGGACCCGCCTCGCATCCATATCAGGACCACCTGATGGCAGCCTGCGAGAGAATGATCGCCCAGATCGCCAACTCTTCCGACTTACCGAATTACATAACGCGGGAATCGTCACTCGCGGCGCCTGACGCACCGATGTATCGGATCCAATCCGCTTTTCGATTGACGGACTATGAGCGCGAGTGTCTTGTGTTGGTGGCGGCACGGGAATTGTTGCCAACCCAGTTGAGCGAGGCCACAATTGGGTTAGCCCTGGCAGCGTTACCACAAGCAGAAATTTCCGCATGGACGCCGGAGTCTCCGCTTCGTAAATTCCGATTGATTGAAACCAGCCCCGTCGGCCCATTTATCGCGAAAACCGTGTGGATGCCAGAAGCGGTCCTGCAATATCTACTTGGGATTGCCGTAATTGATCCTGAACTGCCGGTACGCATCACCGGTACGCCCACTGGTCACCTGAAGTGGACCGGCCCCCTCGCCCGGTCCGCGACCACGCGAAAGCAGGCCGAGCGCTGGCTTACGCAAAGGAACTTTTCCTCGTATGTTGTGGACGCCGGGCAAATTGCCGACGCTCGCGATTTTAACGACCGGTGGACGCGAGATTCTCTGTTGCATGCCGCCGGCTTGGTAGTCGAAGGGGATCCGCGCGCGGTGGAAGCATTGCTTCATGAGGCTCGCTACCCTCACGTTATCGTCGGTCCGGCCACGCCCGAACATCCCGCGATTAATGAACCCGCCGTGGATCGTGAAGCAGTGTGGAGGGAGGCTCTTGGATCTCGCGCGGCCCAGATGAACGGCAAGCTCACTCATCTGGCCCGACAGTTCCGACTGGACGATGCGGAGATTCGATTGGCGGCGATAAGCGACCAGCCTTGGCAAGCGGCCCGTGAGATTGCCCGACGGGATTTGGATGGTCTCGCACTCCGGATCGAATCGAATGCGACCTGGGATGACTTGATCTTGCCACCCGCGACCGAAGTGATGCTGAAAGAGGTGACGGCACAGACTCGACACCGTCATCGAGTGTACGAAGAGTGGGGTATGGGTTCCCGTTCTCGGAGAGGACTGGGCATTGCCGCCCTGTTCCACGGTCCCAGCGGAACCGGAAAAACTCTTACCGCAGAGGTCATTGCGAATGAGCTTGAGGTGGATCTTTATCACGTTGATCTCTCCCAAATTGTCAGTAAGTACATCGGTGAAACCGAAAAGAATCTAGAAAAGATTTTCGCGGCCGCAGAGCGGGCCGGCGCGCTGCTTCTCTTCGACGAAGCCGACGCACTATTTGGAAAACGCAGTGAGATTCGCGATGCTCATGACCGCTACGCCAACATTGAAGTCGGATACCTTCTGCAGCGAATTGAAGCGTACGATGGGCTCGTCATCCTCACCACGAACCTAAAAGGATCGCTGGATTCGGCCTTTCTTCGGCGGTTCCGGTTCGTCGTTTCTTTCCCCTTCCCCGACACGGATGATCGACGACGGTTGTGGCAAAGTGCTTTTCCTGCCTCAGCCCCGGTTGAAGAAATCGATACTCATCGCCTCTCGCGCGTGGTTCTGAGCGGTGGGTCCATCCGTAATATCGCCCTCGCCGCGGCATTCTTGGCGGCCGAGGAAAACGGACCGATTAATACCGAGCGGATCCTGAGGGCAGCCAGTCGCGAGTTGGCCAAGATGGAGCGATCGTCCAGTGAGTTGGCGGAGGTGATGGCATGACAAAGAGCTATCACATCGACCGAATCGTGATCGAGGGATCAGAAAATTACAATCGCGCGCGGTTGGCCAGTCTCATTCAGGAGGCACTAGAAGGCCGAACGGACAATTTCTCCAAGTCATCCACTCCGGAAGCAAAAATCGCGAAGCAGATTGCCCGTGCCATTCAGGAGGCGACCAATGAGCGATAAAGTGGGCGCAACCAAGGCCGCCGCGACGCGGACGATTTCCAAGGTGGCAAAGCCGGTAATTCAGCGAAAGTGTCTTTGCGGCTCGTGCCCCGACTGCCAAAAGAAAAAAGAAGCCGTTCAGAAAAAAGGCGTGGGGGGCGGACCCAGCGTAGTCGCGGCGCCATCCCTCGTTTCTAGCGTGGTTGGAGATGCCGGATTGCCGCTCGATTCCGGCGTGCGATCGGGAATGGAGTCTCGATTCGGTCAGGACTTTGGGAATGTCCGGGTCCACACTGATCCCCGCGCGGCCGAATCGGCGCGGGCGATTGACGCCAAAGCCTATACCGTCGGAAATCACATCGTTTTCGGATCGGGAGCGTATGATCCTTCCTCACCCCACGGTCAACACCTGCTGGCCCACGAACTTACCCATACGGTGCAGCAGGGCGGCATCCAACGAATGCCATCCGATGGCTTGGCACTCGGCAGTGCGGTGGATCCCCTCGAAACCGAGGCCGATCGCGTTGCCGATGCTGTCACATCCGGATATTCGGCTCCACCTATATCGACCCGAGACATTACAACCGTGCGTCGAACGCCGAATCCCCCCGGAGCAACCGCAACCGGTCCCACCACGGGCACTCCCACCGTAACCACCGGACCAGGAATCGTTCCGGCTGCGGTTACGACTCCGGCAGCCGCATCGCCAACGCCCACTCCCGCGGTAGCTACCGCCCCGGTGGTCAACCCGGCGACGCCGGCTAGGCCAAACACGTACGACTGGAACCGGATTTCCGGAGTAGAAGGAACGATTACCGATGGCACCAACGAAGTGTTCGTGGTGTCAGAGCTGCCAGTCCCCGGCAATAAGGGTCCGTTAGCCCTGCCGATGTACGTCGCCATGGCTAACAACCGCCAGTTGAGGTGCGCGGTGAACCCAACTGCTCACGCCCTGCTGCAGGGCCGGGATAGCACCTCCAACCTACGGGAAGCATGGTTACGGCGAGTGGGTTGGACCCAAGCAAATCTCAGCCGCAATTGGAAAAACATAACGGGTAACCCGGCAGCAAACTTTCCCGCGATTCCGGGCTGCGGAA
>CANFJD010000063.1 GCA_947447315.1 Fimbriimonadaceae bacterium | reverse complement strand
CGTTGATTTGACCGAGCATGAAGTGGTTTTGGGATGAGGAGGCGTGGGTGTCCCAGGCTTCGGTGAGGCTGGTGGCACCCATTTTGAGTTGGTAACCGTATCCGGGCTTTTCGGACTGATTATTCATATCGAAAACCAGGTCGGAGCGGCTGGCATCGGCGAGGGCGCGGAGGACGTAGCGATAGCCGACGTCGCCGGCGGTGATGCCGTTGCCTCGATCTTGGATGTCTTTAATGAGTTGCGCGAGAACCCGGGGCCGATTCTCGGATTCGACCAAGTCCATGGCCAGGGGGATGGCGGAGGAAGTTTGGGAACCGGTGGCGTAGTAGCCCTTCTCGGGGAGATAAAATCGGCGATTGAATGCGGTCTTGATCTGGTCACTTTCGCGAGCGAACAGATCGGCGTCCTCGAGCTTGCCAAGTAACTTGCCGGTCTGGGACAAGATCTTGGCATCTTGGTAGTAGAAGGCGGTGGCGGTGAGGGCGTTGGGAGTGTTCTTGGCAAAGCCAGGCTCGCCGGGGCCAATGTCGTACCAATCTCCCAGGCCATGAGAGACGATTCCATCCTTCGCGGTAGATCGGAGATAAACGACGTAGGCGCGCATGGTGTCGTAGTACCGACGCAGGAGATCGCGGTCTCGGTTGAAGAGGTACTGCTGCCACGGAACGAGAACTACTGCACTTCCCCACTCGGGGGAATCGCGAAAGGGTCCGTCGAACACGGTGTATTCGGGAGCGATATCGGGCACCAGTCCGTTGGGTAGTTGCGCATCAGCCATGTCTTGCATGGTCTTGGCGAAAAGATTGGTTAAGTCACGCTCGTACCGGAGCGAGGGGCCATTGAGGTGGTACTGCTCTAGCCAGCCGAGTCGTTCCCGGTGGGGACAGTCGGTTAGGACGCTCACCGAGTTGCTTCGCTGGGCCCACGTGATGAGGGAGTGAATGCGGTTGAAGAGATCGCTGGAGCACGAAAATTCGCCGATGGGCGGTGCGGAAGTGTGGACGACGGCTCCTTCCAGTGTTTCCACCTTGGCTCCACCCGAACACTCGACTTGCAGATAGCGGCAGCCGTGATAAAAGAATTTGGGGAAATAGGTTTCGGGTTTGCCGTTCAACGTGATTTGCCACCAGGCATCGCCGCCACCACTGGATGTTCGGTCCACCGTGTGATCTGACTTGAGAATCTCGGCGGGGATGACGCGGATCGTGGATCCGGGAGGGCCGGCCGCCCGGAGACGGATCATCAGCGAGGAGTTCTGCCCCAAGTCAATGGTCTCTACCCCCGGTCGGATGGAGTACACCTTTTTGGCATTCAGGATGTCGAAGGCTTGAATTGCGGGAGCGGAGAATGCGGTGCCACGGAGTTCGCCGCCGGGACCGCTTGTCTCTAACGCGGAAGGCCATTTGGTGATGAAATTAGGCCTATCCCACCCGGCGGGTACGAGCCGGAAGTCGAAATCTTCACCCCCGTAGACGCTCGAGTAAGTGATGGGGCCGGGAGCGGCTGACCATTGATTATCGGTACCCAGCACTTCCTGGGTTCCGTCTTCGTACACGAGGTGCATTTGTGCGATGGCTTGTTGGGGGCCAAATTGCGCTTGGAACTTGGTGTATCGGGGGCCGTGGACATTTTCCATGCCGTTTCCGAGCACGACGCCGGCGGCATTGGGGCCGGGTTTGAGCATTTTGGTGACATCAAAGGTTTCGTAAAGGACGGTTTTTGTGAGTTGGGTCCACCCGGGAGTGAGCAGGCTGTGGCCGACTTTTCGCCCGTTTAAGGACAATTCATACTGTCCGATGCCGGTGACGTGGACCGTAGCGCGCCGCAAACCTCGGTGGACCGGGAACTCCCGGCGGAGGAGGACGGAATCGGTTGGATTGGCGAAGGCGGGACCGGTGATCCAGTGGGCTTGCCAGTCGTTTTTACCCATGATGCCGGCGGTCCACCGGCTGACGGGGCTCCAAGCCGAGGGCTTCCCCGTCTGGTCCCACACTCTGACTTGCCAAAACGCTTCCTGATTCGAAGCCAGTGGGGCACCAGCGTAAGGGATGCCGACACTTTCATCGGAAACGACGCGCCCCGTGGACCAGAGATTGGAGGACCGAGGGGAGGAGCCGACGCGAATCTCGTAGGCAGTCTGCCGGCCCGCCGGGAGTTTCCAGGCTAATCGAGGTGCGGGGACATCGATACCGAGCGGAGCAATCCTGCGCTCGCAGGTGAGCGCATACAACGGCGGGGCAACGGGAGTCAGCATCCTGCGAATACGTTACCGTCCGGGCTCAGTGATCCATCTAGTTGGATTCCAGTAGCAGCGACGGCGGGAATTGGAGGTTAGCGGCCAAATCGAAGTTCATCGCGCAACACGGGGCAGCGCGGAAGGTACTTGCTCGCCTGGACTAGCTCTAGATCGCCGGAATCCTGTACCAGTTCTTGCAGAATTTTCAAGTGTCCCGAACCATAAATAACCAGGACTCGGTCGCCTGGCTGGATGGCTTTGCGCAAATTTCCATAGATGCGGGCATTTCGCTTGTACCAATCACCGAGGATGTCGGCACCGGGATATTCGGTGGCGTTCGCGGCTGAACACAGGCTTGCATAAAACCGTTGGGATTCCTTGATATACGGTGGGGAGTTATGGATTGCCAACATTTGTCCCACCGAGAATCTGGCATCCCACTCCTGGAATTTCTTGCCGAGACTCTGCATCGGGCCCGAGAGCTCCGTGGCGCGAGCCGGATCATGCTGGCCGAGGAATTGGAACAGCCGATCAAAATCGAGATCCAGATGGGTATCGATCGCGGTGAGTTGCGGCAATCCGCAAGAGTTGGCCATCCGGAACCCAACCTGTTCGATCTCGTTGGGCGACAGCTGATACGTTCCGCCCGTATAAGCGGCTAAACGCTCGTTGATCGATGCGGCTTGGTCGGCGGTGACTTCGATGGCGATTTTGGTGGGTCGGAAAGATGCGAGGCGTTTCGTGAGATCGTCGATCTCATTTTGCCTTGTGGAAGAGAGCGGACTGCGGATATTGGTCTTGACGACATCGCGGCCGGCATCGGCAAAGTGATAGGTTCCCAAGATCATCACTTGGGCGAGTGGAGCAAATGCGAGTACAGCGAGCATGGGGGTATTCACGCGGAAGGTTTCGGTGGGTTGCAACCGTGGGACGAAAGTCGGGGACGGTCGTCATCCCCCTTCAGCTTGAAAGGGGTAGTTCCAGGATCCATTGCGAGATGGCGGCGGGCGTGAATCCGAGCGGGGCTAAGAAGGTGGTTACGTTTTCTTCCGGCCACAGCGGCGAGATGTTCCAGGCCTGGTTTGGGTAGCGAGCCGCGATCGCTTGAATGAGCCGGCGACCATGGCCTTGCCTTTGGGCAGATGGGTCGGTGACGATGGCGCGCAGTTGAATGCCGCCGGGAGTGGGGACCAAGATGGCGTGACTGGGGCCGAGTTGGTAAGCGACATTTGGGAGGGAGGCCTGGAGGAGGCTGGCGGGAGAGATTTGCCAGGGGAGATCGGGAAGGTTGGCGCGAGCGATGGCATAGGCCGCTTCCGCGATGGGTACCGGTTTGAGGTCTGAATCAGGAAGCTCGGGGACGGAGGATGCGGAAAAGCCGACGAGGCGCCGTTGGCGGACAAAGCCCTTCCCTTCGTACAAGCGCATGGCGGAGGGATTTTGCTCGATGCATTCGAGGACGATTCGGTTCTCTTCTCGAGATTTGGCGTCGAGGAGGATTTGGTCGACCAGGGCTTTTCCGAGACCGAGGCCACGGGCGGCGGTGACGATACCGAACGCGGCCACGCGAGATTCGACCCCACGACGGCAGATAATGGCAATGCCAGCGTCTGTGCCGTTGTCTCGGATGATACGGCTGGCGGCAAGGTCGATACCCTCGGTGCGCATGAGGCTGAGCAAGAGGGGGACTGAGAACGGGATGTTCACGATATAGCCTTCGAACGAAGCGCCGAGGAGGTCGGCGAGTTCAGTGACCGACCTCTCTGACGCGTAGATGAATTCCATAACGTCTACTTAACCGCAAAACCGATGGCGGCGGTGGCGGTGGCACCGGTGGAATTGCTGACGATGGCACGGAGCTGATAGTTGTTGCCCGAGGCGTTAGGGACGTTGAACGTGATGGTACTTTTCGTGATGCCACTGCCGACCGCGGAGGAGGTGCCGGCCCCGAGATCGAGGGTCGTGGGTTGCGAGTAAGCCTGGGGATTTCGGTATCGAGCACGATTTGTGGACAAACGGAACCAAAACTGCCGCCATATAGGCTGGCGATGGCATCGGTTGCGGCGAAGCGGCGGTAGGTGTCGGCACCTTTGTTCCAGGGCGGATTTATGAACGGCGTAAAGGCACCGGAATAGGCGAACGGTTGTAGCCAGCTGGCAACGAGCTTTGAATTGTGGGGCGGCCGGTAATTCAACATGAAGTCGCCGATGGAACCGGCTTGTTTCGCGGCGGCACTGACTATGTACTTGGAGTAACTGTTGGCGTAGTTCTGCGCATTTAGGGTGGAGTTCAGCTCCAGCATGTATTTGTTGCCGCCGTTTAAGACTTGGTACGGCATATCGGGGGCTTGAATGTCGTAGCTGTAGTACTCCGTTATCACCCAGGGCTTCTTCCAACCGCCGCTCTTGAGATTTGCGGCTTAGGTGTTTAGGTAGCCGCCGCCGCTGTGTTTGGCATCGAAGCTGCCGTAGAACGTGTTGATGCCGATCATATCCAGCGAGGGCATGGCGGAATTGATCGTGGCAACAAAGCCGCTGGATACGGTGGGCAATGCGGTCATGACGGGCCGGATATTGGCGGCTGGCTTCATGAGACCCTTTATGGATTTGGTCAGCTGGTCTACCTGCGCGAAAGAGCTGGATGGCACCTCGTTACCGACGCACCACCCGAAAACGGCGTCGAAGTTGGGATCAGCTTGGACGAGGTTCACAAATTGGGTGACGCGGTCGACGGTGGCGGATCCATCCACGAAAACGCCGACCAGAACCTGCATGCGGTTTTTGGCGGCGAATTCCAGCATTTTGCTGACATCCTGCGCCTGATAGGCGGGACTGCCGGGGGTATCGGCACCACCATCGGTCCAAGGGAGCCCATAGAGGCGGATGGTATTGGCCCCGAGTTTAGTGATCATCGGGTCTACGTACCGGAACCAATTGCCACCGGAATTTTGGTCTAGCCGGGTGTAGTCGAATCCGACGCCTTTGATGGTGAGTGACACGCCTTTGCGTTTCAATGACCAGCCCCGATGGTTTGAAACGAGGTTGTACGGGCCGAGGGGATTTCCGCCAATTATCACCTCCTCTTTGCCATCGGTTAGTTCAATATCAGCGGAGATTTCACCGATTGCTGTGGGCCCGCTAAAGTAGGTGACTTCCACCTTTTTTCCTCGGGATGGGATCTTGGCGAGGGAAAATGTGTCCTGGATAGGAATGCCATCCTTGGCCTCGATCACTTTGCCATTCCGGTCAAGGACGCTGATGTTTACCTTGTCGGCACTCGCGGCGATGGTGACCGAGTCGAGGTGACCGATGGTGAGGGTGCCTTCAGAAGCCTCATGGCCGGAATTACCGCCACACCCAGCAAGGACAAAGGCGGCGCCGGCTCCGGTCAGAATTCTGCAACTCGGCATACCGGCAAATGACGAGTTCGGTAGACGAAAAGGTTCTGAAAGACTCTTGATGATCTCTAAACGTGCCATTGGAGCTCGGCCGGAAAGCCGGCGAGCTCCATTCTTAAAGCTATAACACGGGCTTTAAAGCCAGCTTAGCCCTTGTTTAGCCAGGTTGGTTAGCATGTAGTAGTAGCCCACGTCGGCCACGGGTCGGTTTACGGGTAGGTCGCGGGCGATCATTTGGAGGGCCTTGAGGATGAGACGGGGCGCGAAGTGCTGCCGCGAAATGCCTCTCCGCCAAAGGATTTGCTCCACAAACCCGGTGTGCACGAATGGGTAGCAGTCGGATACCCAAACCATGGCGAGGCCGATGAGGGGGTCGCCGAAGTGACCGGCCCAATGCGAGAATTCGAGGATTTCGTTGCGTTCAGTTTCGCCAGCGATTCGGAAGTACTGGGGGTAGAAGAAATGGTCGTCGGTGTAGACCAACGGAAGCTCTACGGAAGGGATACGAGCCGCTACCTGAGCGACGGCGTCGGCGAACCACGGGTCTTTCAACCACGCTGTTCGGTGCTTGCCCTCCTCGGCGAGCCATGAGTTCGCATTCCACCGGGCGTCCTCGGTGAGGGTGGCGAGTTCGTCGGCCAGGGTTCGCGTTTCTATTTGCGCGGCTAAGGGACTGTTCCGGAGGGCTTCGGTACAGCTTTGCAATCGGTCGAGACCTTCGATTGCGCGCTCGGTGGCGATTTTGATGCGGTGAGGCGTGCCGCCGAGGGTCCAAAAGCTGAGATTTTCGCCTCGGGGTAGCTCGCACAGCACATCGCCCTCTCTTAGGGAGCTGGTGATGATGCGCGGCCCAGGAATGCCGTTCGCGGCGAGAAGCTCAGCCAACTGGACGCGGAACGGAGTGAACCCTCGGCGGAAATCGACGGAGATTTCTTGTCCGGTGGAGGTTTTGAGTTGCACGCGGGGACCGAAAGGTTGCCACGGCTCGGGGTTGGGTTGCACGTCGATGACGGATGCATTGGGAAATGCATCTTCGATCATCGAGCGGATAGAAGAACTGAGATTGGGTTTAGATGCGGTCATGGGGGTTGGGGATTCGAAGAAATCGGCGCGAACTTGGCGCTTGGCGGCCATGAGGCGGCTTCGGACGGTGTTCGCGGGAACGTCGGTGAGGTGCGCGATCTCGGAGATAGACCAGCCGCCGACGTAGTGCATGAGAAGCACAGTGCGGTGCGACTCGGAGAGTTGGTCGATCGATTGACGGATCGCCAATCGGGAAGAGTAGTCAGCCTCTTCGGACGCTTCGTTGAGGCTATGGATGGGGGCGCCGAGGTATCGGGTTCCCCGGCGGCGGCGATAGGTAGTACAGTGCGAGAGGGTGAGCTGCCGAACCCACGCGCCCAGCTTGCTGGGCGCGCGGAGCTCGGGGAGACGCTGGATTATGTAGACCAAGGTTTCTTGGGCTACATCTTTGGCGTCATCCCAATTTCCGAGGGCTCGGAATGCGACAGACTCCACGAGCAGCCGGTGCCTGGATACCAGCGTCTCGGCGGCCGGTCGGTTACCCGCCAGGGCCAGAAATATGAGATTTTCGGACGATTCGCTGGACATCGGATTAAAGGCGCGGCGAAGTCGAGAATCAGATCATCGCTTTCGGACAAAAACTTTTTTGCGTGCGGGTTTTGTTGGGAGATCAATCGGGGTACCGAGCCCTTGGCTAAAGTCCAGTTAGGCAAAGATCTGACCAAACGAGCCAGTATGGATCCATTTCAGCAGCCCCATGGCGCTTATAGACGCGGCGTGCAATTTGATTTTCAGGATCAACGCTGACGCAGACCCGATTGATTTTCAATGCTCGAAACCATTCGAGCATTCTCTGGATGAGCGCGTCGGATACCCCGATGCCTCGATGTTTCTCGGCGACATTTAGCCACTGAAGTTCTCCGTCGCAACCGAATCGAGTCGTTCTGTGGCCGGCGGCGTAACCAGCGAAATCGTCATCCAACCGAGCAACGAAGACCGCTCGATCTTTTTCTGCGAATCGAGGAGAGTACGAGCCTTGGAGGTATCCGAGCATCGTTTGTTCAAGCTGGGTTCCTCCACCGCGGAGCGCGGCGAGGTCCGGAATGTCGGCGGGAGTAGCGGGCAGTATCGATATCGACTGCGGCACAAGGCCGAGAATACACCAGCCGTTGCCAACCGCCCCGAGCATCTGGGTAGCTTAGAATCGGTTCCGGATGGTGGCCGAAGCCGCTTCCGACCCAGGCAAACGGACAACCCCGAAATCCAGCGAAGTTGTTAGCGCGCGAAGGAAGATCGATTCTTCGGCACGCGTATTTGCCCCAGAATCAATCCACCGTTGTAAAGCGTTGGAATGGGAAATTGACGGATCGAGATTCTCGAGGGCTCCGGGCGATCAATGCCGATTGCACGATCGATCGGTTTCCCCCCAGAAGACAGCGGCTTTGTTCGCTGATCCCGCTATGTTCCCGCGTAAGGTTCATTCGCGAGAAGCTTGCGCCGATCTCTTTTGGCCAGCAGCCGATCTGGAATCCAAATGGCACTCGGTTAGCTTGGCCGGAATTCGCAGTTTTCCCCTGCTGATCACGTCGCGAGTCGGTTTGGGTGTAGATGGAGAGACGGAGTTCCGCTCGATCCGTCGCCGATTGAAGAAGGAGCGGCCCTGTTTGGGGATCGTGCCCCCTCTCGCCTCAAGTTCTCGGCTTCCACCGAGGCGTTGCGGTCACTAGCCCTTCGGCTGGGTGGCATGCCTCTCGTCCTGAGACTGGCGGCGGCCCGGGCCGGAGTCCTGGGATTACGCAGATCAAAGCCTCCAAATACGCGAAAGAGAACGACTTCGGGGAGGCACTCGGCATTCCCAAGCGGCACCGATCACTTGAAACGCCTTAAAGTCAACATTGACACAGGTTCCCGAGAAAGTGCAGGCAGAGTTTCATGGGCTAGGGTTATTTCGCGGCAGGTTTTTTCGCTGCCGTTCTCGCGGTAGCATGATCGTCACTTTCCACACTCGACACATTGCGAGATGGGCTCTCATCCTGGTTTCCGAGGTACTCGAAGGAACCATGCGGTTTCGAATACCGGAGCCGCTTCGTGAAGTATCACTCCCTGGTAGGGGAGATGCCAGAACGGTTCATGCCCGATATTTTGCCGACCGGATTGCCGTCAATCGAGCGGACGGATTCATTAGTCAGCCTGGCTTCAGCAATATCCCGAATCGGAACAAACTTCCAAGGTTTTCCCAAGTCAGCCGTGCGAGAGATTTTGGAGTGGATTCTCAATACCAAACGTCCAGAAACACGCCGAAAACGCGTTGAGGCGACGGCTCGCTTGGCGCAGGACAACGAGCGAACCAACCGGAAACCAAGCGCATAGGCGGGGCTATACTCGCTGATCATCCACAATCCGACCGTCCGTCACCTTAACGATTCGATCGCACTGCGCCGCAATTCTTTCATCGTGGGTGACGATCAGGAAGGTGGTCTTCTTTTCCTCGTGAATCTCGCGCATGAGTTTAAAGACGGCATCGCTATTCGCGGTATCCAAGTTTCCGGTCGGTTCGTCGGCCAGGATCAGCGGCTTTCCCCGAGCCAGCGCTCGGGCGATTGCCACCCGCTGCTGCTCTCCCCCCGAGATGGCGTTTGCAAGCTTGCCGGCATGCTTGGCCACCCCAACACGCTCGAGCAGGCGCATTGCCTCCGAACGATCTTGTTTGCTGGGCCGGGATTCCAATACCGCGCTGGGCATCAACACATTTTCGAGCACCGTAAAGTCGGGAAGAAGATAGTGGAACTGGAAAACGAATCCGACCTTGGTTCCCCGCAACCTGGTTAAGTCGGCATCCGATCGGGTGGAAACATCAATGCCATCTAGCAAGTAAGTGCCTTCACTAACCTTATCAAGCAGCCCAATCAAATTAAGAAGCGTTGATTTCCCACTTCCTGATTGCCCAACGATCGCGGCGAATTCACCGGTGTCTACTTGCAGGTTGACATCCGACAAGGCGCGGAACGGCACTAATCCAGCATAGATTTTAGCCACTCCCTTTAAATCAATCAACATCGGCGACTATCCCTGCCGAATGACATCGACTGGATTCATAAGGGCCGCTCTTCGCGCGGGGAGTAAAGCGGCAACCGTGGCAATTCCAGCCGTTACAAAGAATGCTTCGACCAGAAATCGGGTTTGCATCTCGATGGGCATCCAGAAGCCCGGCTTGATGCTACTATCACCGGGTAGGTCACCCAGCCATAAGATCAACGATCCCCCTATACCCGTGCCTACTAGGGCTCCCGAAAAGCCCACAAGCGCACCTAAATAGGTAAAGATTCCCTGTAAAGCAAAGGTCGAAGCGCCCATGCTTTTGAGGATGCCAATTTCTCGACTGCGCTGCATCACGCTTACGATCAGCACACTAGCAACCGAGGTTGCTACCAAGATCATGACGAATAGTCGAATGATATCGGTCGTTTGCTTTTGGGCGGCAAGGCCACTTAAGAGGTCTCCGTTTACCTCTTGCCAGGTCTGCACTTTCAAACCGGTTTTGGCAGCGATCACTTCGGCGATCACGGCATCGACGAACGGATCTTGAACCTGCGTTTCGATTCGAGAGACTGCCCCGACCATGTCGTTGAGCCGCTGACCATTAGCTAAGGAGACATAAAATGATCGCTCGTTGGCATTGATGTTTCCGGCCTTGAAAATGCCCGTGATTCGCATCACCATCTCGACGCCTTTGGCGCTCACTGCGCGAACTTTGTCCCCAACCGTGAGACCTAGCAACCTAGCCAACTCAACGCCAACGGTACAACCTTGGCCACCAAGGTCGAGAATTCCAAATTTCATCGCTTTCCGAAGATCGAAAATCTGCGACCCACGATTCTCGTCGATTCCGAGGATTGAGATAGTGCGCACCTGCCCACCCTTGATGACCGTTCCTGATCCTGATGACACCGGGCTCACCGCAATTAACCCCGGAATCTTATCTAGCTCCGCTACCGTTGAGACATAGTTTCTCAGGACTAGCTCGCGATCATTAAATGGTAATGATGTGCCAAGGTTGGTAACTCCCTTTATGAGCAATATACGCGCAACGTTTTCCAGCGGAAGTACGGTGATGTGGGATGAACTTCCTACGGTTGTGGCTATGAATCCCTTTTGCAAACCAAAAATGAGCGATGTTATGAACAAGTAAACCGTTACGCCGAAAGCAACGCTGGCGATGCTCAGAATAATTTGGGACCCGCCGGATCGAAAGTATCGAAACCCAACTCGCAGGGCAAATAGCACGGCCCTAATTGGCTCCCGAAGGCTTAGGTATTGACACCTGGACCCGCGATCCAGGGCTGCTGGAACGCGGGGTGGTGAGCACCAAGTCCCCCGCTTGTAACCCCTTGAGGACAACAGTGGTTTCTCCATCAGCTTTCGCCCAGGTGACACCGCGTTTTCTCACGATTCCCTTTTCAACCACGTAAACACTCGCGGTTTTTCCAGATATGACAAGCGCGGAAGGCAGCACCGTCGCAACTTGAGAAAAGGACGAGATGAAGATGTTGGCGTCCGCCGTCATTCCGGGTTTAAGGCGATCGTCTCGGCCCAAGACCGTCAGCCTCACCTCCACGGTGCCCAGCTGAAAATTAGCCGACGTTCCAATCTCAGAGACCACGGCCGGGACCTGTAGCTCGGGGAAGGCATCAAACCCGATCGTTGCCTTG
>CANFJD010000062.1 GCA_947447315.1 Fimbriimonadaceae bacterium | reverse complement strand
GCACTACTCGGCGGTGGTAGCGATAATGCGACCGCTCTGGTGGTCCGCCTCGACGCATTGGAATCCCGCGCATAATCCTCTCCAAATGAAGCATTTGGCAGTTGACGTCTGCATCGTGGGAGGCGGCACGGGCGGTTGGGCGGCAGCGTTAGCTCTGCGCGACCTCGGGATTTCCGTCGTGGTCACCGAGCCAACCGACTGGATCGGCGGTCAGCTCACCAGCCAAGGCGTTCCAAGCGACGAACATCCGTGGATTGAAGAGTTTGGTTGCACCCGGCGGTACCGGGAGTTCCGGAATCGGGTGCGAGCCTATTACCGAGAGCATCGGCAGATTACGGCGCCCGAATTTTCCCAAAACCCTGGCGGCGGGTGGGTGAGCAACCTGTGTGTTTTGCCGTGGATCGCCCACCGTGTATTGCAAGCAATGGGCAGTGATATCGCGGTCCTCACCAAACACAAATTTATCGAGTATCGAGGCGATTCGGTGGTGGTTCAAAACCTCGATCGGGGCGAGGAAACGGAGATTTCGGCGAAGTGGTTTCTCGACGCCACTGAAGACTCTGCGTTACTCCTGGCGGCGGGAGTGCCGACCGTTTCGGGCGCGGAGAGTCGGGCCATGACCGGGGAACCGCACGCAAAAGAGGCTTACGAACCGGACAACATTCAAGCGATGACATGGATCGCCGCGTTGGGGTGGCGTGATCTAAGTGGGACAGATCACCTGGTAGAAAAACCGGCTCGCTACGATTTTTGGCGAAGCTTCCAGCCCGACTTCTGGCCCGGACCATTGATGGGATTCATGGATGTCCACCCGATCACTCTGCAGCCGCGCCATTTACCTCTAAAGTCGAGTGGAGTCGAACTCTTCTCGTATCGACAAATTGCGGACCCACGGCGAGACGCGGATAGTCCGTACGCATCCACCATCGTGAATTGGCCGATGAACGATGCCTTTATCAGCCACGACCCGGCCGATGCCCGTGAACTAACGGCCTGCTTGATCTACTGGCTCCAACGGGAAGCCCCTCGTCACGACGGCGGAACCGGATATCCTGAGCTCTTTCTCGACACCACCGGGTTGGGCACGTCAGATGGATTTGCCATGCACCCCTATATCCGCGAGTGCCCCCGAATCCGGTCTCGCCGTACCATTACCGAAGGGATGATCGCCACGGATCTCAATCCGGGGCGGGATCGGGCGCCCGCGGTGGAGAAAAGCGTCGGCATCGGCGCCTACCGCGTGGACCTGCATCCCACCACGGGTGGCGACAACTATCTGGATATCAGTTCCTTACCGTTCCAGATTCCGCTGGGAAGTCTCATTCCCGAACACGGAGCAAGTGGTGGGCCAGCGAATGTCATTCCCGCTGCCAAGAACATTGGGACCACTCACATCACGAACGGTTGCTATCGGCTTCACCCGGTGGAGTGGAATATTGGTGAAGCCGCGGCCCTGCTGGTGGCATCCTGTCTTCGTGACGGAGTGCCCCCAGAAGCATTTCTGGAAGACCTGAAGAGATTCGAGGATTTGAATCGTCTAGTCCAGGAGCAAGGGGTTGAAACTCAATGGCCGGATGTCCCGTTAAAACCTCTTTGAATGCAAAAATCAATAGGCAGAAGTGAATTCCACACAAATTGTTACGGAATGACACAAAAAATTGCCTGCGCATCGGAGAGATGGCGCAGGCAGATGTGTCTGTCTGTTGCTTTCATTTGTTACTGGCTTGGCTCTAGATGGCCTCATCCATTTAACGGCTCCTATTATTGCATGAAATCACTAGTCTTTGAATATTTATGCGAGATACTGCCTGACACTTTTCCGGGACTACCATAGAATCTGTGCACATTTTCAAAAATATCACGATCCCAAACTCGATCAATGCCCCGGTTTTAGTGGTCGAGGATGACGAATTTTTCCGCAGTACGCTCTGTCGACACCTACGGGCACGGGGCCATCACGTGGTCGATTGCGCCGGAATTGAGAATATTCTCGGTGATTCGGCAACGGCACGCCAAGGGGAAAAATCCTACGAATTGCATTTGGCCTCGTTTTCTGTCGCATTCCTCGACCATTATTTTCAATCGAAGACAGACAATGGCACTACCCTTACCGCTGCACTAGCAAAACTCGGCGTAACCGTTATCGGAATGTCCAGCTCTCGCACCGCCAATGAATCGATGATTCGCCAAGGCGCCGTGGCCGCCTTCCAAAAGCGAAATCTACTCAGCGAACTCAATTGAACCTCGCGCTCACCGAGATGCGGCGGCTATCATGATTGTTCATGCCAGAGGTCTCCGCGGATAAGCAAAGCAACGTAAACGAGCTCGACCTCATTTTGCGCGCAGCCCTTACCTCTCGGGTTTATGACCTGGCGGTAGAAACCCCGCTGGACGCCGCACCGCTGCTCAGTCAGCGAGTCGGGAACCGCGTCTTTCTCAAACGCGAAGACCTTCAGCCGGTTTTCTCGTTCAAACTCCGCGGCGCATACAACCGCATGGCGTTGCTTAGCCCCGATGAACTCACCCGCGGAGTAGTGTGCGCGAGTGCTGGAAACCACGCGCAAGGGGTGGCTCTCAGCGCCTCCCATCTCCGGTGCCGAGCCGTCATCGTGATGCCCGTCACCACCCCCGATATTAAAGTGGAAGCGGTCTCACGGTTGGGGGGTGAAGTGGTTCTGTACGGCGACAGTTATGACGAAGCCTATGCCCATGCCCGTGAGATAGAGACCCGCGACGGACTGACTTTCGTGCATCCCTACGATGACCCCTTGGTGATCGCTGGTCAAGCAACGATTGGACTTGAGCTATTGCGGCAATCCCAAAAGCCGGGCCACGGTCGACTGGATGCGGTGTTCGTCGCCGTAGGCGGCGGTGGACTAATCGCCGGCATTGGGGCCGTGCTCAAATCGTTAGATCCGCACATCAAGATCATCGGCGTGGAGCCCGAGGACGCGACCGCGATGACGCAATCGCTCGAAGCGGGACATCCGATCACCCTCGACCGAGTGGGCAGGTTTGCCGATGGCGTCGCGGTGAAGCGCGTTGGCGATGGCACGTTCCGAATTGCCCAACAAGTAGTGGACGAAATGGTCGTAGTATCGAACGACGCCATCTGCGGGGCGATCAAGGAAATCTTCGAAGATCGGCGGGCGATTCTGGAGCCCGCCGGGGCGCTGGCTTACGCCGGACTCTGCGCCTGGGTGGCCCAGCATCAGGCAGAAGGGCTAAACCTCGCGGTTATCGCCTGCGGAGCGAACGTGAATTTTGATACCCTGCGCCACGTGAGCGAACGCGCCGAGCTGGGCGAAAATCGAGAAGCCATTCTGGCCGTGACCATTCCGGAACAGCCAGGAAGTTTCCGCGCCTTTTGCCGCGCCATCGGGGATCGCAGTATCACCGAATTTAACTACCGCTACGCCCCCGAAGCGGAGGCCCAAGTGTTTGTCGGTATCCGCACGGCCGGGGGCGATGGCTCCGGTGGCATCGTCCATCAGTTGACACTGGCCGGTTTTGCGGCGGCCGATTTATCACAGAATGAGACGGCAAAGCTACACATTCGCCACATGGTGGGTGGTCGAGCACCGGTAGAAAACGAGCGACTCTTCAGCTTCGTTTTTCCCGAGCGGGTGGGGGCGCTGGCCAAGTTCCTGGATTCGATGGAACACCCATGGAATATCAGCCTCTTTCATTACCGCAATCACGGCAGCGACTACGGTCGAGTGCTTTGCGGGATTCAAGTGCCACCGGCCGACGAAGCCGATCTGGTCGAATTTCTTGCGCGATTAGGTTACGAATGGCAGGAAGAAACCGATAACATCGCCTGCACCCGGTTCCTGCGGTAACCGATTTCAACGTCATGGTTCGCGTTGACTTGAGTGTCACAATGGAGCCATGAGTCCACATCTCGCGCAGAAATATCCGGCATTTCCCCCGGTAGATTTGCCCAACCGGCAGTGGCCCGGTCGGCAACTCTCGCACGCGCCAATTTGGTGCAGCGTAGACCTGCGAGACGGCAACCAGGCATTGATTGAACCCATGAATCTCCAGGAGAAACTGGAGTTGTTTGAGTTGCTGGTAGCCCTCGGATTCAAGCAAATTGAAGTGGCTTTCCCGAGCGCCAGCCAGGTGGAGTTCGATTTCGTCCGTAAACTGATACACGAGAACCGAATCCCGGCCGATGTGACGATTCAGGTGCTCACCCAGGCTCGCGAACACCTCATCCGCCGCACATTCGAGGCCATCACCGGCGCCCCGCGGGCAATCGTTCACCTGTACAACTCCACCAGTCCTGCCCAGCGACGGATTGTCTTCAACATGTCGGAGGACGAGATCGTGGAAGTTGCTCTCGCCGGGACGCGGTTGATTAAGCAATTGGCCGCCGAGCAAACCGTCACCAAGGTGGACTTTGAATACTCGCCGGAGAGCTTCACCAGCACTGAGCTCGAATTCTCGCTTCGCATCTGCAAGGCGGTCATGGACGTTTGGGAGCCGACCCCGGAACGTCCGATCATCCTCAATCTGCCGGCAACCGTTGAAGTTGCCACTCCCAATGTTTATGCCGATCAGATTGAGTGGATGCTGAACCACCTCCCCAATCGAGAATCGGTGATCCTCAGCCTCCACACCCACAATGATCGCGGGTGCGCCGTCGCCGCCGCCGAATTAGGACAACTGGCGGGAGCCGACCGCGTCGAAGGCACCATTTTGGGCTACGGCGAACGCACCGGCAACGTTGATATCGTAACGCTTGCCCTCAACTTGATGAGTCACGGCATTGATCCCGGTTTGGATCTGAGTAATGTTCCGCGCCTCATCGAGGTGGTCCATCGGTGCACCGACGAGGTCATCCATCCTCGCCATCCGTACATTGGCGAACTTGTTTACACCGCATTCAGCGGATCGCATCAAGACGCCATTAGCAAGGGCCTAAAAGCGCACCGACCCGATGCCGCGTGGGATGTTCCCTATCTGCTGATCGATCCCAAAGACATTGGCCGCGAGTATGAGGGCATCATCCGCGTCAACAGTCAGAGCGGCAAGGGCGGAGTGGCGTACATTCTGCGAGCCGAATTTGGCCTGGATTTGCCGAAAGCAATGCAACCCGAGTTCAGCCGCATCGTGCAAACGATTGCCGATCGATCCGGTAAGGAATTAAAGCCCGAAGTGATCTATTCGGCTTTTGAAGAAACTTATCTCTCCGCCAACGCTAAGTATCAGTTGGGTGACGTCACCATCACCAGCGTGGGCAGCAGCGCCGAACGCGTCCATGTGAATGCCGTCGTCACCGTGGATGGCGAACGACTGCTCGCCAGTGCCGATGGTATTGGCCCCCTGGATGCCTTTGCCAACGCCCTACGGACCGTCGGGGTGCCCGAGTTTCGGGTCTGCTCGTTCCACGAGCACAGCCTGGCCAGCGGGGCCACCGCCCGCGCGGCGGCGTACGTCAGTGTCGAGAGCGAAGGTCGGCAACGATGGGGCGCCGGGGTAGACCCCAGCATCACCATGGCCTCCCTCCGTGCCCTCATCAGCGCCCTCAACCGTTAATCTCGGCTACAGGTTAACTTGAGTTCGTGGTTGATTTCGCAGCGCCCGAGGCGGGCGGTGAATTGGCCGGAGGTGGCTTCGATCTTGACGTCGGGGAACCCGAGTTGAGCGCCGCTGGGGCAAAACGCGCTGTGCTGTGCCCGGTACTGACTCTGCGCCACCCACACATCGATCAATCGCATCCGGTTTTCCCACTCGGGTAGCGGTTTCGAAGCCGGCAGAGCGGTGGTTTCTTTAGAAAACTGCAGCACTCCCCACCGATCGGGCCAGTGCATATCAATGGTGTGTTGGGGCGACCAAACCCAATTGTCTTCCGGCTTGCCCGGGACTTTTACGTACTTCCCGTCCTTCACCGTGGTTTGCCACTGGACTCGCGAAAAATTGATCCGCCACTGATCCCCGTCGCGCGGCGGGCACGGCACGTGCGAAACCTCCCGGAGAGCGGCCCACGGGTAGGCGATTTCGACGGTCCATCCTCGGTCCGTATCTTCCGGATGGTTGAGCGTGCCATCGATGTGCACCGCCGTACGGAGGCCCTTGATCTCCCACCCGTTGAGCGCCGGACCGCCGCCGCGATAGGGACGCGGAAGAAGCAGATCCCAGGTGGTATTCAGGGCGTTTAACTCCATTTCTACGTACTGGTGCCCGTCGTCATCGGGGTCCAGAAACACTTCAAAGTCGTTGTCTTGGAATATGACGGAGTCGTGTTCGGTGAGCGTGGCCCACACGTGCGGCTCTTCTAAGTGAGCGCCAATATACAGGTATTCGTCATCCCACATCATCTTGGCCCGGGTTTTGAAGGCGGGTTTGGGCTTCTTATCGCCCTCGATGTCCTGAAATTCGGCCGTCCACGGGGCGTGGCTCCAGGCTGCATCATCCAATCGACCGTCGAGCCGGGGTGGTTGGGTGGTGCGCGGGCAAACGTAAACGAGCGGGTGCGGAATCATCAAGCCCGCCAGCATAACCGCAATCACGGTTTATGATGCGCGGTTTGAAACTGTCGGCGTTTTTCCACGCCCTTTAGATCGTCGCGGGTACAACCTAACCATGCTTTTGGAAGGCAAAGTCGGCTTAGTCCTCAATGTGACCAATAAAAACTCGATTGGTTGGGCGATTGCCGATCAGGCGAATCAACACGGAGCCCGCGTTGGCATCGGCGCTCAGAACGAACGATTGGCCGAAGGCGTCAACAAGCTCATCGAAGGACGAACCGGTTTTGACCCCTTCCTCATCGATTTTGGCTTTGAGGATCAGTACGAAACCCTTCGCCAGCAGGTGGAATCTACCTACGGGAAGATTGACTTCTTGGTTCACAGCGTTGGCTTTGCTCCCCGCACCGCCCTGGAAGGTCGCTTTATCGACACCACCCTGGAAGATTTTCAGATCGCAATGAACGCCAGCGTTTACTCGCTCATCCGCACCTGCGCCACGTTGGAAGGATTGTTCAATGAGGACGCCAGCGTCATCACCCTCAGCTATCTCGGTTCGCAGCGGGCCATGCCCAGCTACAACATCATGGGCGCCTGCAAGGCCGCCCTGGAAGCCAGCATTCGGTACCTGGCACTTGATCTTGGCGAAAAGGGAATCCGCGTCAACACGCTCTCCCCCGGACCGGTCAACACCATCTCGGGTCGCGGCGTAAAGGGCCTTTCGGGAATGCTTTCCACCGTCGCCGAGCGTGCCCCGCTCAAGCGCCCGTACGGTCAGCCCGAAGTCGGTGCGAACGCCATGTGGCTCCTCAGCGACCTGAGCAAAGGCGTTACCGGCCAGCTCGTCTTCATCGACAGCGGCTACAGCATCACCGCGTTCTAGTCGTCGCCCGTTCGCGCGCCGCTGCGGCGCGCTGACGGCAGTCGTTAGACCAGTCCGCCCACGAAACTAATCCTTCATTGGGCCCTCGGTACAAACCGGTGAATCCCATGTTTGACAACTGCGGGCCGTCCGAAGCGGCGGTGTTTGCCCATGCCTCTAATTTTGCTCCCGGATCGTCATTCTTTGGCGGGAGATTGACCGAAGTTCCGGCTAGCAGAGCGTCCGTAATCAAAGTCGGTAAGCGGACGCCAGCGCCCACCTTCGCGGCAAGAACCTCCCACTCGATGGGCTCATTGTTTGGACTCTCAACCCGTAGATGCACTTGCGTCGATCCCGGCTGCTCGTCAAACACGGTGGGGGTGCTGGAGATTCTCAATTTGGCTAAGCGGGGAAAATAGTAGTCCCGCAAGAGAGCAACGACTTGAGTTCTGGTCACTCCATAGGCCGCCATTTCGCTCTCTGATGCCAGGGAGGCAAGGCACTCGGCATCCCGTCGGGCAAGACATTCACCCCCAGCCATCGCTACTTGGGTTGGGGTCGGCCCGGGTTTATTCAGGAATAAATATATGGCGATGCCGAGAATCGCGAAGGCCGCCAAGCCGATAGCTTGATTACGTTTGACGCCCATCCCTATTTTCCGATCGGCGTCGCCCAGAATGCGGGTTCTGCCCAGACGCCCTCCGACCGCCGCCGGACTACGTTGCCCGCGAACAGTACTCCTAGGCCAAATTTGGGTTCAAATTGGTTGTGGAGGTTAACCGACGAATCATTACAATTCATGTCGATGAAAGTCACCAAGTTGGATTGAAATTGCTGTTGCCACCGTTGGATGCGCCATTCCCAAAGCTCGTGATTCCGAATGTAGTCAATCGACAAGCCCGTAACAGCGCGTGAGTCAAGCTCTCCACATGGACTTTGGAAGCTAGCTGTCGGGAGATTCAATATGTTGTTCTGCGATCCGGGTTGCTTAAGAATATGTCCATTATCTGGGTAAATGTCGTCGGTCGGAGGAAGCAGGTCGCCGGAAACGCTCAATCCGTTTTGATCCATGTAAAGGATCAATGCGAGATTCATTTGCCGCAAATTCTCCGCAGCCGCCGTAACTTGCCCCGCTCTTTTGGATGACTGAAATACTGCAAAGCTAATTCCCGCCAAAACCGCGATAATAGCAATCACGGTCAGGATTTCCACCAGGGAAAAGGCTCGATGCTTCATTTCTTGTCAACTCCCAGTGTGTTTATACACCATTCTTCGGGAACTTCCAAATAAAAAAATTGAATGACAGAACGTGCAAAAGTACTAGCGGTTCCCAATTGGTCGGCGGTGGGCTTGGCCCTCCCCGAGCTCTTTGATGTCTCAGTTCATTTCCATCAGGGCGATCGGGATCACCAGCGCACGGTGACGGCGTATTCGGGATCGGCGAGCCAAGTGGAGGCGGCGACTTTCGCGCTGACCGCGGCTTGGTTGCCGCAAATTGATTTACGAACCCAGCACGGCGTCCATCCGCGCATCGGAGCATTGGATGTGTGCCCCTTCGTGGGAGAAATTGACGTGCCGACCGTCGCCCAGCGGTTTTGGCGTGAGTTTGGAATTCCCGTGACGCTTTACGAAAAGAGTGCCCCCGGCCGGAGCCTGCCGGATGTGCGGCGGGGCCTGTATCCTCCCGATTTTGGCTCCACGCCGCATCCGCAATGGGGCGTCACCGTGATAGGCCAACGCGACTTCCTGATCGCCCTGAACGTGAACCTGCCCACCACCGACCTGACCTTCGCGCGATCCGTGGCGCGTCAGATTCGGTTGAACCGCGAGGCGGGAGTTCCAAATTTTTCGGGAGTAAGGGCACTGGCGTTTTCCTTGGACTCGCGGCAAATGACTCAGATTTCCATGAACATCACGCAGCCGGACGAGGTTTCGATCGATGAGCTAGTGGGCTGGATTCGCGACCAAATCCCGGTATCGGGGACAACCGAATTGATCGGGGTCATTCGCCACCGCGATCTTGCCTCCGCCACGGTACTGGACGTGCAGGATTCCCAAATCGTGGATTGATCCCCTGGTGGCGTCGCCGCCCGAACCCCTATAATGAGCCAACTATGAATATTGACCTTGCCGAACTCCATCGCCAGTTTTGGAAGAATGGGTTTGTGGTTATTGAGGGCCTGTTTGACGACGCTTTACTTGACTTACTCCACGCAAAAATCCTGGATCACTTTTCCGGAGCATTTGAAAACGCGAACAGTAGTGATTTCGATGACCTAGCCGCCACCCAGGTGGTTCCTTGGTTCCCTCAGCTAGAGGGCGTGAACGAGTTTGCCCTCATCGACGAAGATCCGCGGTTGGCGCAGATCACGACCGCGATCCTAGGCGAAGGCTGGAACACTCAGGTTTGCATGGTGATGTATTCCGCCCCCGGTAGCGCTGGACAAGCCTGGCACCAGGATTGTCCCCCCGAAACAAGCGAACACTACAATTTGAACCGACTCGTCTACACGCGAAACATCGATGATGAGACCGGTGGTCAGCTGGTGATCGTCCCTGGCACCCACAAGCAGGGCACCATCCCGGCGGGCGAGCCTCATGGAGATTTACCCGGTCAAGTGGCGATTGCCCCCCAGAAGGGATCAATGGTGCTGCTGCACGGCCACTGCTGGCACCGAGTGTTGCAGGTCGGGTCAACCAGCCGAGTCTCCACCAACTATCGCGCCACCCCGGTCGGGACGCCGGGGAATGTCACCGACATTTGTGTTTATCGAAACATGAGGTACCAATTTACGACCCAACACGTCGTTGAGCAAAGAATCGCCGATTAGCTCTCGGTCCGATGATCGCGACGTGTCGGTGTTTTCGCCCCGGACGTCGGCAATTTTTTCGGATTTTTTTGAATGTGGTGGGCAGCGGGCGAATTCTTTATATCACACGGCACGAATTCGCGATACAATGCCTTCACCATGAAGGTTGCCCATCTGGTTACCCCTGCCTTGTTCATCGTCACCGTGGTGCTTAGCGCCAGCTCGTTCGAAGCAAATGCCACCCCTGCCTTTGCTCAGAAGGAAAAGAAGACCTGCAACTATTGCCACCTGAACGCTAGCGGCGGAAAGGGCTGGGGCTTCCGCGGCAAGTTCTACGAGCACAATAACGACAGCTTCAAAGGATTTGTCGAGAAGACCGAAGCCGCCAAAGCCGGCGTAAAGCCGGGTGCCATGGGCCAGGCCGCGAAGCCGACCAAGAAGTACCCGTAGTCCGTCCATTAGTCCGGTAGGTAATCCGGGTAACTTCAATCCATGGGGCGAATCTTAGTGAGTCTGCGAACGCAGGCGGCACGTAGATTCGCCCTTCTTGTCGCCTGCTGGTTGTTTGTCGGCTCCGCCCTCCAGTTCGTGACCTTTCCTTCTAACCAGCAGTGCCCCACCGCTCCCGTCCAGGCCGTACCGGTGGTTTTGCGTAACGCCGCTGGTCAAGAGACCGAGATCAAATGGCGAGCACCGCTTCCAGGCGAAAAATCCTTCCAACTCTGTACCTGTAGCACGGTCAAGCGGAGTCAACTCGTCAGCGATACGCTAAAGAAGTTTGAGCCGTACTTCGTTCCCTCCGTGACCCTCGTTTTGAACGCGGAAGTCTCCCCGACGCCCGCCATCTCCACCGATCGGCCTGCCTCAACTTCCCGCGAGCCCGATCCACCAACCCCGCCTCCTAATCTTTCCTAAGACCCTATTCTCCGTTTCTCGGGCTCAAGTAATGAGGCCCGAGCATGGTCTTTTGTACAGGAAAGATGATCAAATCTACTACTAAACGCGCATTCACGCTCATCGAACTTCTCGTCGTCATCGCGATCATCGCGATCCTCGCCGCCATCCTTTTCCCCGTGTTCGCCCAGGCAAAGGCGGCCGCCAAAGCAACATCTTGCCTTAATAACGTCAAGCAACTCGCCCTCGGCCTCACCCTCTACGCCAACGACGAGGACGATCGGCTCCCCGCCGCTACCGAACACATGGCGGCGGGAGGAGACGGCGAAACCACGGCAAAATCCTGGCTGGATACCGTCCAACCCTACATCAAAGCTCGACTGCTTTACCGATGCCCCGAGGATCAATCTCCCCATTGGAACGACGCCGAGGATGCTCGCGTGACCAGCTACGGCCTCAATGCGTACGTATCGTT